>NZ_VPDX01000023.1:0-52359 GCF_013417475.1 Acinetobacter sp. YH12249
TGTTCCATTTTAGAGATTTGTTTAAGATAAGATATAACTCATTGAGATGTGTCATAGTATTCGTCGTTAGAAAACAATTATTGTGACATTATTTCAATGAGTTATCTATTTTTGTCGTGTACAGAGAATTTTTTATAAGTCTATGACGGTCTCTTTTCATTTTAAATAAATGTTTAGATGTCTATATGGCTACTTTTGCTTCGGCAAAAGTAGCCAAAACCATTTGTCATCCGCAAAACTCGTCCACCACCTTCACGAAATAAATTTATTGTAGAAACAATCCTCTTATGATGTAGTCCTACCTCAACCAGTTACGGATGACGTTTCCACGTATCTATAGGCGATAAAAGCGTTTGGCATTCTCATAAAAAACCGGCTTTACAGCATGTTCGTCATAGCTCTGCACAATATCGCTAAAGGCATCAATGATGGTGACCAGATCTGTGCTGACACGATCCATCGGGAAATTAGAAGCAAACATGATGCGATCTTTAGCGAAGCATTGTAGGGCATGCTGGATCAATGGAGCCGCGAGCTGAATCAGTTCATCTTTTTTTGCCAGTTTTCGCTCTAAATGAAAACGATGACCGAGTACAGGCATAAACAGACCGGAAATTTTGCTATACACATTTGGGCATTTTGCCAGTTCAGCCAGGTCTTCTTTCCAGGTCTGAAAAATATAGTCTCGCTGCTGTGCTGTTTGTCCTGTTGCTTTACCGACTTTCCCAAAGATGCCGGCAGGTGTGCCCAAGTGATCCAGCACAATCGGCGTTTCAGGAAATGTTTTGGCCAGATGGGCCACATCAGAAATTTGGGTAGAATAAACCCAGGCATCAAAACTTAAATTGGCTTTGGCTAATTCCTCAAATCCTTTCAGAAATTTCTTATTGCAGTATAAATGCGGTTCATCGGTCCAGGCATGAATGCCTTTATCGGCATGGAATGATGCCATTTTACGAATACCACGTAATTTAGGCGAAACTTCCTGATGTAATTGCAGCAGCTGTTTAAAGTTTTTTTGACGAAGATCAGCTGTAGCCACAATGCCGCCTAGCTGAATATTCTGTTCAGCAAAAGGCAGCCCGGCAATAAACCTGGTTTCATTAACCACGCCAGTACCTTTATGCTCATGCCAGCTTGCTTCTATATGAACAATCTGTTCCACCTGATAATGACCGATGTCACGTTTATAATTTTCAGGTAGGTAAGGCGCGGTCAGATGTTCGGTCAGACCAATGGTATCGATCACCGCTTTGGGCTTGATCAGTCGCACCATTTTGTTCAGCAGTTTGGGATGTTTGCCAAATAATTTTACGGCTGAGGCTGCGGCATGCGGTGTGGTATAAGGGTCCCATTGATGAATATGCGGATCTATAATCGGAAAGGGCAGTTGTTGCATGATATTTTTGGTCATCGTTTAATTTTTATTCATTTTTTATAGGATGAATCCAGTATTAAAGTCAAATTAGAAATCAAAGATTTAAAAAAAGCCCCGTAGGGCTTTCATTAATGATCGTGGTCGTGTTGATGCTTGTTGGCATGAAACTCTTCATTACGACGGAAACGTAAATAGTTCTCAAACTGCTCACAGTATTCATCGTAGTTATCTTCCAGCATCATCTGAAATTGCTGCAAGATATAAGACATGACCTGATCTTTAGCGTCGCGCATCTCGTTGCCATCTTTGAAATTGTTGGCAGCGACCCAGGTATTAAAGCGGGCAGTACCAAACAGCATAGCGGCGCTGACTTGGCCACGTTTTTCTGCCGGGTTTTCCTGAGAGCCTTTTTCTACACGGCTAAATTCGTTGGCCTGTTTAATAAATTCATCAGCACGTTCAAAGAATGCAGCATTTAACGCTTCTTCTTCGGTTACATCGGTTGCTTCAATCTTTTGAACCATGAATTTTTCCTGATAATAAAATCTTAATCACTAATTATAGGCAAAGCCTTGCAGAAACTAAACCTTTGCCTTAATCTAAAAATAGCCTAAGCAATAAAAATGTAAATCTCATGCAAGATGCAATTGCTGTACAGAGTCTGAAAAGTGATATTGCCTTATTACGCCAGAATATCTGGCCACCAGCAAATCTGGCCAATGTGGAAGGATTGCCAATTTATTATGGCACCAAGTCGCAGGTCGAAGAATATTACAAGCAATGGCTGGGTCTGATTGAAAGGGCACAAGACCTGTTTCAGCCTTTTATGGAAGATGAAGTTCTGGATGCGATTCATTTGCCAAGCCATTTGAATCTGCCTTTATTCTATTTTCATGTGGACCGCATCCGGATTAATAAAACCCGTGCCAAAGAATCCAAGACTTTTCGTGGCATTGCCAGCCTGATTGAAAAATGTGGGCAATTTGAACCGGAACAGATTCAGGCCATGCAACGCTGGCTAGACAGTGATGAGACAGCGGCACTTGTGGCACATCGTGAATTTGTAGATCTGCGTACTTATGTATTCCAGCATGGTCAAAGTGAATACACCCGGACTCGGTTCTATGTGAATGGCATCGTCCTCAGTGTCGAACCACATTTTGAACTGGTTGATGCCCGTGATAAGCCGCGTAAGCAGCGCAGCGATAGTTATAGCGATCCATTAGCTGATAACAATACCTGGAAAGTATATGGAAAATATCGCTAGAGCAATTTTGTCTATTTATCTCTTACCAGAATGGCTGGGTGTGAGAAAATTTTTGTAACTGCTCGGCAGCCTGTTCCGACAGATGCTGCTGTTCTGCGGTGAGCCAGCCGATGACAAACCATGCCTTGGAATGTTTTTTGGCATAAGGCCTATACAGGCTTTCTGCGACAAACAGGTCATTATAATGACCTAAAGTCTCCTGTAAGGGCTTCAACGCTTTCAGATATCTTTTGATTTCCTTTTCCGGAAACAGGCTTTGCAGAAATTCCACATTATAACGCAAGCGTTTAACCCGCTTGCGGGTTCGGTGGCGTGATTCAATATCCAGTTCCTGATAATTCTCTGCATCTGCACAAACTTTCTGGTGCAGTTTACTCAGCCCTTTACCCAAGAGTTTATGAGAGGACTTTTGCTGGTTTGCACTCTGATCCTGACTAAATTGTAGTAGCTCCAGTATCAGCTCCATCGTAGCTGGCTTTCTGAATAATTGGCTAATATCTGCCTGATCCTGTTGGGCTGGAGGCAACTGCAATACTGGTGAACCCGCAGCTTCTAGCTGAGGAAGCAGACTTTCAGCTAAAGCATCGCGATCCCGAGTAGAGCCTAATTGCTGGAAGATATTGCGTAACTGATCCTGCCATTCCTCTGGCAAATCCTGATGATAGGGCTGGAAGATTTTTAAGGCACTGCGTAAACGCCGGATAGCGACGCGGGCCTGGTGCACATGGTCACTATTGTAATTCTCTAGCGCAATCGCCGTCGCATTGGGAAACAGGTGCGTCAGACAGTTGGTGATAATTTTTTGCAAGATATGATGAATATCGTCTTTAGCTGCGAGCTCTAAGGTTGTCTGATGCTGGACCGGAAGATCAGTTTTATTATTCAGCAGAGCATAACCACGTTCAGATTTGCTGCGTACATCCAGCCATAACTGATAACGTTGAATCCAGGGTTTAACAAAATCAATTAAGTCATCAAGTTTGCCACTTTTGAGCTCAAATTCAACTTCATAAATATCCAAGGTCTGGCCATTAGAACGAATCTCACCTCTATCCAGTGCAATTTCAATCTGACTTCCTCGGTAATTTTCAATCCAGAGATCCCGCTCTACATCAGTTTCAAATTGTAGAGTCAGAGACGTATCTAGGGTGTGAAGTGCCTGTTTTAGAATCTTCCGAGCCTGTTTATGCTTGGCATAAGCTTTTAAATCACAGTTGTCCGGTGCGGTATCCAGTCTTTCTTCCAGCTCAAAGCGTTCAAATTGATGCTGGCTCGGTGCTTTTAAGGTCTGAAACCATTGCTGATCTTCCAGACGCTGCCGGAGTGCAATTTTGTGCTGCTGTAACTGCTGATCGGCAGTATCAAAGTATTTGGCACATAAATGATGTCGAGTTGGCCCGTACTGCTGAAAATCTTGTTCGAATTGGTGACGTATACTTTGCGGAATCTGGAATTTGAGTTCGATTTCTGCCATCGGGCCATTCCTTCTCGATGAAGCTCATAACAATCAATATAGACCAAACAACAAAAGTATTGTGATGTGCTTGTGCAACAAAAAGCACGCCGTAGCGTGCTTTGAAAGTCAGTTAAATACTTATTTAAGAAATTTGCGGCTGACCAGAAACTGTTCTGTCGCTTCCAGTAAGCGCTGTGCATAGACTTCCTGCTTGGCAGTCAGCCAACCCAACACAAACCAGTCACTGGCTTCCAGCTCAGTCTGCTGGATATACAGGGCAGAGGAGGCCAATGTCTGATATTCATTTGCTGCCTGCTGCGCATCATTGAGTGCCTTGCTGTATTTTTGCAGGTTTTTGACATCATAAATTGTGGTCAAAATTGGGAAGCTGAATTTTAATTCCTGAATACGAACTGACAGCTGATCCAGACTTTCAAAATTGGTAATATCAGTCTGGTTCATCTGTTCCTGCAAAACCTTGTATTGTTGCTGCAGGGTAGTTTGCGCTGCAAATTTTAATTCCAACGGTTTAGCTTCATCTGTACTTAAGCTGAAGATCAGCAATTCCAGATAGTGATGCACATTCTGAGTAGACTTCACCAGATTGCTCAGCTTCTCTTTGGCATAGAGAATATCTTTAGTCAGGTTCTCTGCAGTCGTAGGATTTTGCAGGAAGCCAGCTAGGGTGTTTTGCATGTGCTGTAAATGTTGCAGATGTTCAAACTGATGTTTAAATGCAGCAAGCTGATGCGCCCATTTGTCTGAAACCTGAGTATGCCAATCTTTAAACAAAAGTAGGGTCAGATAGAGATGATTCAAGGCCTGTTGTGCCTGATCAATATGTTCCTGCTCTGCCAATTGCGCGGAGATTGCCGCAATATTTGGCAATAGGTGCTGCATTTGCTGGGCCACCAGATGACACAGGTTTTTGCCTGCACTGTCTTTTTTGCTGATCTGGAATTCTTTGGCAAAAGTAGCGGGACTTACATTCTGATGAGTCGCTAACAAATTCCCAATTTCAGCCTTACTGCGTACATCCAGCCACAGCTGATATTTTTTGACCCATTCAAAACTAAAGGCCAGCAAATCCTGAATTGAGCCATGCTTTAACTCGAATTCAACTTCATGCACTTCCTGTTCAGCATGAGGCGTGCGAATACAGCCGATATCCAGGCTGACTTCGATTGATGTGTTTTCATATTCAATCACGCGCAAGGTACGGGCAATATCGGTTTCAAACTGCAATTGCAGCTGGTCAAACTGATCACCTAAAGCACGATTAAGCAAGGTTTGCGCTTCAGCAGACTGCTTGTAAATACTCAGGTCCAGCTCAGGAGAATATTCTAATTCACCCAGATCATGATTATGCTCGAAACGTTCAATGTGGCTTTTGCCTGCCGCTTTTAACGTCTGAACCCAACGACTGCCTTCTAATCGTTGGCGTAGGGCAATTCCATGCTGGGCCAGTTGACGGTCTGCAGTATCATAGTATTTGGCTTGAAGCAGGATCTGTTGAGATTTCTTGGGATCAAGTGCCTTAAGCAGGGCAGTACGGCGTGCCGCGGGAATCTGGAACTTGAGTTCAACTTCAACCATGATAATCATCCTGTCTATTCAATTTATTGAAAAATATTAAAAAATAAATTGAATTTTTATTCGCTTGCATGAAATTCCGATATGAAATGGAAATATTTTTTAGACTTTTGAGCGGCTGATTGTAACGAAAAACCAATCTGATGTAAGACTTGACCGATTGAAAAAAATGGAAATGGAAAAATTAAAATGCTGATCTCATTCGCTGGTTTCTACTGAAAGCATGACAATTCAATATCTAAGCCAAATTCAGGTACAGAATTACATGAAAATAAAGGTACTTTTAATTGCCTAAATTATGCGCTAAGGTGAAGAAAAAAGATCAGGATGATGATAATGAATGCACAAGTGCAGCCGAGCAATGAGATTGCAGAACTGACTTCTCCACAAATGCCGATTCATGACTATCATGAGTTTTACCGGTTTTATCTAACCGAGCATCGCCATATTATGAGCCGCCGTTTGCATGTCGCAGGCAGCAGTATCGGTTTATATTTTTTTAGCAAAGCCCTTCATCAGCGTAAAGCTAAATATCTGGCCTATGGACTACTCTCAGGTTATGCCTGTGCCTGGATTGGTCATTTCATTTTTGAAAAGAATAAACCGGCCAGCTTTAAACAGCCGCTATACAGTTTTATTTCAGACTGGCGTATGTTTGCCGATGTATTACGTGGTAACCTGAGCCTGGTCGATCGTAAGCACGACAAAATTCCAAGTTAGGGCTTATGACGTTTTATCGGATTTATGCTTAAGTATTGCAATAAAAACGATAAAAACACTTGCAAGTGTAGAGTTATTATTCTATTAATTGTTTTATTGCTTATTCAGTATTTTATCAAAGAGTATAATTCACTGAATAAATCAGTTTTCCAAGCCTGGAGCGACCTTCTCCGGGCTTTTTTTATATTTAAAAAAATAGAAAGATCTGCATTGACGTATTTTTAATTTATCTGAATGATTTAGAAAATATTCACGAGATGAATGAACCAAGTTTGAGAGATAAGATGGTCAGTTCTGCTTAGATGGGTCGATCCTTTCTAGCTTTGACACGTCTCCCCATAAACGGTTTACCCAAAGCTAGAAAGGATCTGGTAGATAAAACACAGCTTTTGCTTTTCTATTTATGTGTTGTGTTCGAACTTATTTAAATCCTTTAATGCATGTAGACCTATCCCTGAAATTGGGTATTTTGAAGTTTTCTTTAAGTTTTGTGATTAATGGTATTCAAGCAATTTTATACACAGGAATCGTAAAATCCGGACATAAAAAAATCGCTTTCAGAATTTTGCAACTTCTCCACTAAGTTATCTGCAAAATCCTAAAAGCGTTTGTCGGAGGGCGTAAGCATTAACACTTTATCATTATTGTTATAAAACCATTAAAACGTAAATTCTCGCAGTCGCCTATCACTGAAAATAGGGATATTGATCAATCACCTGTATAAAAAGTACAAATAATAATCTAATACCTGAATCGGGTATTATTCAGTGTTTAGGATGGGGAAACTCGCCCATTTATGCCTATAATAGCGTATGTATTTTGAATGGCGGCAGTCATGCGCGGTTTATATTTAATTACCAATGATGATCCTATTGAGCTTCTTCTGGCGAAACTTGAAGGTGCAATGGCGACTTATGAAGTTGCGGTACTTCAGTATCGTCGTAAAAAAGTAGCGAAAGAAGATCAGGCTTACGAAATCGAATATATGAAACAAATGTGTGAACAGTATAAAGTTCCATTTGTAATTAATGACGATTTGGAAACTGCAGTAAAATATGGCGTAGGCGTGCATTTGGGTCAGGATGATGGTTCAATCCAGGAAGCTGTTGAGCGTTTGCCTAAAAATGTATTGATTGGCCGCAGTTGTAATAACTCACTTGAGCTTGCTGAACAAGCCATTGCTGATGGGGCTAATTATGTAGCCTTTGGCGCGATCTATGCGACTGATACCAAGCCAGAAGCAGGTAATATTGGTCTGGAAACCTTAAAACAAGCCAAAAGTAAATTAAATGTACCGATTTGCGCTATTGGCGGTTTGACGGTGGAAAACTCGAAAGAGGTCATCGAGGCTGGTGCAGATCTGTGTGCAGTCATTAGTGATGTATTGGGTCGCTCAATGTCGACTGTCGGTCAACGAGTGTATGACTGGTCGGAACTATTTGCTGAATAAGCTTAATTTTTATTTCTTATTGTATTTTTGAGTTGAGTGATTCTCATGAGTTTATCTCCAAAGCAAGAACAACTATTTAAACAAGCCAATAAACATATTCCGGGTGGTGTTAACTCACCTGTACGTGCTTTCAATGGCGTGGGTGGTACGCCTATCTTTATCGAGAAAGCACAAGGTGCTTATCTGTACGATGTCGATGGCAAGCGCTATGTGGACTATGTGGGTTCATGGGGCCCAATGATTCTGGGTCATGCGCATCCATCAATCATTAAAGCGGTGCAAGATGCAGCTGTTGATGGTTTAAGCTTTGGTGCACCAACCGTGCATGAAACCACTTTGGCAGATATCATTTGCGACATCATGCCATCCATTGAATTGGTACGTATGACGAATTCTGGTACTGAAGCGACCATGACTGCGATTCGTCTGGCACGTGGTTATACTGGTCGTGACAAGATCGTAAAATTTGAAGGTTGTTATCACGGTCACTCTGACTCGTTGCTGGTAAAAGCAGGTTCTGGCTTGTTAACTAAAGGCGAAGGTGAAGCGACTTCTGCGGGTGTACCTGCTGATTTTGCCAAACATACTTTAACTCTTCCTTATAACGACATCGCCACTTTAAAAGAATGCTTTGCCAAGTTCGGTTCAGAAATTGCCGGTGTAATTGTAGAGCCAGTAGCAGGAAACATGAATCTGGTGAAACCGATTGATGGTTTCCTGCAAGCGATACGTGATGTCTGTGATGAACATGGTTCAGTCTTCATCATTGATGAAGTGATGACAGGTTTCCGTGTCGGTCTAGGTGGTGCTCAGGCACATTATGGCGTAACTCCTGATTTAACGACTTTGGGTAAAATTATTGGTGCGGGGCTGCCAGTCGGTGCTTTTGGCGGTAAGCGTGAAGTGATGGAATGCATCGCGCCACTAGGTAACGTGTATCAGGCAGGTACTTTGTCCGGTAACCCGCTAGCAATGCGTGCCGGGATCGAGATGTTTAAACATCTGCGTGAGCCAGGTTTTTATGAAAAACTGACTGCTCAACTTGAAAAACTTCTTGCAGGTTTACAAGCAGCTGCGGATGAAGCCGGTATTCCATTCAAGACCCAGCAAGTGGGCGGCATGTTTGGCCTGTACTTCACTGATCAAGAAGACATCACCAGCTTTGATTCAATGCTGAAATGTGACGTAGAAGCTTTCAAGAAATTCTTCCATGGCATGTTAAGTCGTGGTGTGAACCTGGCTCCATCTGCATTTGAAGCAGGATTTATTTCAGCTGCGCATAGTGATGAAGATATTGAATTCACGATTCAAGCGGCTAAAGAAACTTTTACTGAAATGAAAGGGTAATACAACCTCTCCCTAACCCTCTCCTAAAAGGAGAGGGAACATAAGCCCGAATTCGTTCGGGCTTTTTTATACAGATTTTGAAAATGGAAAAGACGGATGCAAACTAAACATTATTTGACCTTAAGCGATGCTGAGTTTTTATTAAATCAGGCCTATGAATATGCGCTAGAAAATGGCTTTAATGTCAGTATTGCTGTCGTTGATGAAACTGGTAATTTGCTGGCAATGAAGCGTATGGATGGTGCTTCACCGATGACAGCAAACCTGTGTCTGGAAAAAGCACGTTGTTCTGCCATTAGTCGCCGCCCATCCAAGCTGTTTGAAGATATTATTAAAGGCGGTCAGATGGGCTTTCTGACAATGGATACCTTCTCCGGTATGTTGGAAGGTGGTGAGCCGATTCTGTATCAAGGGCAGTTGGTGGGTGCGATGGGTGTATCTGGTGTGAAGTCATTTGAAGATGCGGAGATTGCACAGGTGGCGATTGAGAAGTTTTTAGCGCAGCAGAGCTAGACATTAGGCACTTGAGAATGGTGCTGACATTCTCAAGTCGAGTATAAAAATCACTATCGGATGAGATAGTGATGCTGCTGTTTAATCATTTCCTTATATTCTGTCGAATTATACAGATCTAAACAATGCATTAATATCGCAGGCATTGCGTTACTTTTATATACCTTAGTTTTAGTTTTCATGTATTGATTTATATATTTTTTTAAATTTTTATAGGCAGGTTCTTCATACGAGCCATGTTGGAAATATCCGCCCATCGCTAGAGCTGCCTCCGAACTAAGAGCTTGATCTTGAGTCATCGTCATACAATAACTAAATCCAAAATTTTTGATATTGAGCTCATCTGCATTTGATATGGATTTATTTAAATCGTTTGCATAACATGCACTCATCACTAGAAAACTAAAAAATATGGCAATAATTTTCATTATCTTAAATTCCAAAACAGAATATCTGTGGTTTTTATGCTAGGTGTATTATGAATAAAGTAACAGCTATCTCCACAATCATTTCCATTCCATAAAGTGACATGTCCAGAAGCATCTCCCCAACCAGAGACTTTAAAAACAATAATTCCTTTTTTTCCTTTTAATTGTGATGATAAATCTTGGTTATTTTGAGGCTTGAAGGAGAGATCCGCATTTCCTAAATTTTGTTCAACAAAGGTGATCATTTCGCGAACCCTCAGTAAATAAGGTTTATGATCAGCTCCTCTGACTTTATAACCTCTCGTTGACTGTTTAATTGGCATTCCACCGTAGTTGAAGGATCTACTTAATCTTAAAGCACAGGCATTTGCATACCCGGTAGGATTTTCTTGATATAAAGCGATCGCCTGGCCTCCCACCATAGAATACACATCACTTGCTGGCATCTTTACGGGATAATATTTCCATAATTCGGAAAATAAAGGTCTTTTTGCTTGTATGGTTGAAGAACGCCCACCAGCCGTTGCAGTTATACTCACCATATTTAGTATTCCGTATCAATTATTATTGTTTTTCCTTGAAAAATATTTTTAAGTAGCCCCTTACCTTCAGCATCAATATCAAGTGAAATAGTAAAAGGGTTAAATGCGTTTATTTCGGAAGGTTCTGGTTTTATTTCGATAGTAATAATATCGCCTTGTGCATAACCGGAAGTTTCAATATGCAAATTTAAGTCATCAAAAAATCTGGACTTTTTTTCTAAAAGAATAAAATTGTCTCCATAGCTCCAATAAATATTATTGATAGTCTTTACTTTTTTTTCTTCAATATATTTATCAGCTATATAGGGTGTTGATTGATCACTTTTACTTGAGACCATACCATTATTCATGACAGCCAAATCAGAAATTTTCAGGAATTTTGAACCACAAGTTGACCTGTCTCCTACTGCAACAATACTTCTACCGAGCACAACCATAAAACCCCGATTAGAAGCAAGTGCTTTGGATAGGACATTACATTTAGGACAATAATGTACCATTCCATCCAAATGCACTGCTTTCCCAGCTACCAAAAAAGAAGGATCGCCAAGAGTAATGATTCCGCCATGATCAGTTTTACAACCAACTGTTATTAATGCTTTCATTGTTATTTTTTATTAATCTTTTATAAAATTAATAATAACATAACCATATAAAATCAAAGGTTTGGTTTAAAATTCATCTAATCAGTTTGCATATAACTACTATAATGGCTGAGTGTAGATATAAGTCCTTTTTACTTTGTTTAAATCTTATCCTGCTGACTTTTTAAGTATTGAGTACCTTTCAAACTCAGTTAGCATATACCTTCACCATAAATGCTGACTGTCTTAAGCCTAAAGAGAATTCTATGCTGTATCCAATGCCTAAAAAAATCCAACTCGCACCATCTCAAGCCAAATGGCAGCTTGTTGCTACAGATTCAGTCTTGGTCTTGGTTGGGCTGCATAATTTAAGAATGCAGACCGGGATTCAAGAGACTGAGCTGATGAATAATCTGATTCAGATCAGCAATAAAGCTAAAGCACTGGATATTCCCATTGTCGACCTATATGGCGATGATTTAATGCAAGGTATGCAGCAACTTGGAGAATATGCTTCAACTCATCCACAACTGATTTTTGCTGGACAAATTACACCGATGCTGAAACAGATCTTGCCACATCTGCAAAGTGTGACAGAACAAATTTGCATAATTAATGATGCAATTTTGATGCCTAGTCAGGAACAGCATATCCAGTGGATTGAGAATATATCGGCACAAGCTTTGCATCATATGAACAGCTATAGTCTGACCCGATTATGGAACTTAAGTGCGCCGTCAGAATATGTATTGTCAACTAAAGGCATCATGTTGGCAGTAGCTGAACAGCTGGATATGGATGCGCTGGAAATTGATCCTTATGCTGATTTAAAGCAGTATGGACTGGACTCTGTAGCAGTAGTCAGTCTGGTTGGCACATGGCGTGCGCATGGTGCTGATCTGCGTTATGAAGATGTGCTGGAACACTCGTCATTACATGATTTAGCGAGCTTTGTAATGCAATCTGCACGTCGATAATCGGTAATTGGGTAATTTTCTTAAAATAATCGGAAATTTCATCGCCATTTACATAAATGCGCATTGTAATTATCACTCAAGCTTTCTATTATGGCCGCCTTGTTTTTCGCGATCAGCGTGGGATTGAACTTTGAGTAATTTTCTAACCGAACATCTGATACATCGTGATGAAGATTTTATGGTCATCCATAAGCCTGCAGGCTTACTCACAGTGCCCGGTAAAACAGAAGATTTACAAGATTGCCTGATCAATCGCCTCATCAAATTAGAACCTAAAACTTTACTGATCCATCGTCTGGATCGAGACACTTCCGGTATCTTAGTATTTGCTTTAAGCCGAGAAGGGCAAAAATCCATTTCTCGCCAGTTCCAGGAACGCCAAACCGATAAAACCTATCAGGCCATCGTGGCTGGAACATTAGAAGGCAAGGGTACAGTTGATGTGCCTGTCATTTATGATCCAAGCTGTCCACCACTGCATATTGCTGAACCGAATCATAATAAGCCGGCAATTACAGAATGGCAGGCCATCGAACATTTTGAAATTCAGAGGCAAGCTGTGACTCGGGTGAAACTGACTCCGATTACTGGTCGTTCACATCAGCTCCGTGTACATATGCAATATCTCGGACATCCGATTATTGGCGATACCTTGTATGCGACGCCAAAGCAGCAACAGCTTAGTCCACGTCTGTGCTTACATGCTGAGCGTTTAAGTTTTTATCATCCTAAAACACAACAGTTAGTTGAATTTAATTGTCCGGCTGAATTCTAGGAAATACTTGTTTAATCGACGTGAATTATGCTCACTTTTTAGTGGGCTTTATGTCAAAATACATTGCTTGAAGGTGTGAAATTTTGCTCAAATGACGTTTCGTGATTGAGCCTGATATTCATAATCTTGTACTTAAGATAAAGGTGGAAAAATTGCAGCAATTTGCTATTGGTCAACGTTGGTTATCAGATACTGAAACAGAACTCGGTTTAGGGGTTCTCATTGATGTTGATGAGCGATCGGTCAGCATTTTATTCCCAAAAAGCGATGAAACTCGCGTCTATGCTCGCAGTAACGCACCCTTATCTCGTATCGTATTTAATGCGAATGACGAACTGCAAGATCAGGAAGGTACGATCTGGACCGTTGAGTCAGTTGAAGACCGCAATGGTGTAGTGCGTTATCACGTGGTTCGTACTCTTGAAGATGGTACAGAAGAACGTAAAGCTTTAAATGAAACCCGTGTAGGTGCAACGATCCAGTTGTCTAAACCTTTAGATCGTTTACTGGCTAGCCAGATTGACTATAAAGAGTGGTATGACCTGCGTATTGAAGCCTTGCTGATGCAAGCCAATATGCAAACCAGTCCATTGCGTGGCTTGGTCGGTTCGCGTGTGGGTCTGATTCCACACCAGTTGTATATCGCACATGAAGTCGGTCAGCGTTTCGCGCCGCGTGTTTTACTGGCCGATGAAGTAGGCTTGGGTAAAACCATCGAAGCAGGTCTGATCATTCATCAGCAACTTAAAACTGGCCGTTCTGAACGTATTCTGATCTTGGTCCCGGATTCACTGCAATATCAGTGGATGATTGAGATGCGCCGTCGTTTCAATCTTGAATTCTCCCTATTTGATTTGGCTCGTACTGCATCGATCAAAGAGCATGATCCTGAACTAAATCCATTCCTGACCGAACAGCGCATTATTGCTTCTGTGGACTTGATGGTGGATCACGAAGATCTACGCGAACAGGCGATTGAAGCGGGCTTTGACCTGTTGGTTGTCGATGAAGCGCATCACCTGATGTGGTCTGAGGAAGAAGGCGGCAATGACCGTTATGATCTGATCGAAGAGCTGGCAGAGAAAACACCGGGCGTATTGTTATTGACTGCAACACCAGAACAGCTCGGTGTAGAATCTCACTTTGCACGTCTACGTTTACTTGATCCGCAACGTTTCAGTTCATTGGATCGTTTCCTGGATGAAGAAGAGCAATATCAGCATACCGCTAAAATTGCTGAAGTGTTGATGTCAGACCTTCCACTGGAAGCTGAGCATTTCACTGCGATTGAAAGCCTGCTTGGTCATGCGATTGAAGATACTCCGGAGCAACGTTTCCGTGCGATTCATGAATTGCTAGACCGTCATGGTACGGGTCGTATCCTGTTTCGTAACACACGTGAAGCGATTCAGGGCTTCCCGGGTCGTGACTGTCAGCCAGCACCATTGCCAGCGCCAGAAAACTGGTCTAAAGATGGCAAACTACGTGAACAGATGTGGCCGGAAGAATCTCAACTTGATGGCTCGTGGATGGAAACCGATCCGCGTGTAATGTGGTTGATGGAAAAGCTGCGTACTGATCTGAAACACAAAAAAGTATTACTGATTGCCCGTAGTGGTCCAGTGGTTGAAGCACTGGAAAATGTATTACGTCTGCATGCAGGTATCCGTACTGCCATGTTCCATGAAGGCATGAGTCTTTTGGAACGTGACCAGGCAGCAGCTTATTTTGCTGAAGAATCTTATGGTGCACAGATTTTATTGTGCTCTGAAATCGGTTCAGAAGGCCGTAACTTCCAGTTTGCATCGGACTTGATCCTGTTTGACTTGCCAGCCAATCCGGATGTTCTGGAACAACGTATTGGTCGTTTAGACCGTATTGGTCAGGAAAACCGTATCCAGATTCATGTGCCTTATCTGGTGGGTACTGCGCAGGAGCGTATGTTCCGTTGGTATAACGAAGCGCTGAATATTTTCAGCAACATTTCTCCAACGGCGCAAACGCTGCAAGAAAACTTTATTGTTGCCCTGAAAGATTGCTTGCTGGCAGATAAAGGTCAGGAATTTGAAGATCTGCTGGAAGAAGTTAGCGTACAACGTGAAGCACTGGAAGCCGAGTTGCAGGAAGGTCGTGACCGCCTGCTCGAGTACAATTCTTGCCGTCCAGTGGTGGCTCAGGAAATTGTCAATGCGCTTGAAGACTATGATGACAATACTACCTTGCCAATGTTCATGAAGCGTTTCATGGCATCGACCAATATCGACTTTGATGAGCAAAGCAATGGTACGGTGATCATCAAGCCAACGGATCAGATGCAGGTACAAGGTTTGACCCTGGATGAAGAGGGTATGACAGCCACCTTCTATCGTGACCAGGCTCAGATTCGTGAAGATGCTCAATATCTAACTTTAGAGCATCCATTCACTGAAAGCGTGATGGAAATGATTAATACTCAGGGCTTTGGTAGTACCAACGTTGCGGTCTTAAAGTCTGCAGCATTGCCACAAGGTTCTGTATTGATGGAAGTGTGGTTCAAGGTTGATGTGGTTGCACCAAAAGCACTGAACTTACCGTCAAGCTTGCCACAGCAGCTGATCCGTGTATTGCTGAGTGAAAAAGGTCAGGATCTGTCTCAGAAGATTGCGCCTGAAATCCTGAAACCATATCTACATCATTTAGATGGCAATAGCTGCCGTCAGGTGGTGAAAGCACGCCGTGAAGTGATTGAAGCGCGTTATCAACAGGCATTGGAATTAGCTCGTTCAGCATTGCCAAACTTCAGGCAGCAGGCTAAAGAAGCGTATGGCAATAAATGGCAGTATGAAATTGACCGTCTGACTTACCTGAAACAGTTCAACCCAAGTATCCGTGAAGATGAAATCGCACGTTTACAGAAGCTGCAAAAAGAAGGCTTGAGTTTGTTAGAAGGTTTATCTGTAACACCTGAAGCGATTCAAGTAATGGTCGTGGTTAAGCCATAAGATCTAATGAATTATGAAAGCAGCTTTCGGGCTGCTTTTTTATGGCTGGAATTAAAGTCATGATTGAGCTTTTGGTCGGGCTGTGCTAGCTGATATTTTCTGTATTGTTTAAAATCAGCACCTCTAAGAATAAGAAATAAAATATCATGTCCAAAGCATTGATCACTATTGGCGCGAAAACCAGCCATGGCGGTATGGTCACTGAATGTGAAAACTCTTTTTTAATTAATGGCATGGCGGTGCATCTGAATGGCATGAAGCATTACTGTCCCAAGTGCCAAACTACCGTGACAGCTATTGCTAGTGATTTATCTACAATAGTCAAAGGCAGGGCTGTAATCATTGCTGGAGATAAAGCCAGTTGTGGAGCCACTTTTTTGCCGATGCAAAACCTGACTATTTCCAAAAAATAATCATCTATATCCAGACATGAGTTCATAGTGACTTAAAGGTCATAGATTGATGAATTTGGTTCTGTAGAATTTTGCATTTCAATATTAAGCTTCTTTCAGACTTTATAAAGAAATGATCAAAGAAAATAATGAAACAGGTTTTGCATTTTACTCATGCCAATGGCATTCCATCGGCAAGCTATCGTAAGTTTTTAAATTATTTTCAGGACGAATATCAGGTCAAGGCGATTCCGCTGATCGGGATGAATCCAGCCTATCCAATTACCAAAGACTGGCGTTATCTAGTAAATGAAGTGATACAGGATATCCAGCAACAATCTCCAGATCAAAAAGTGATTGGGCTGGGGCATTCTTTCGGTGGCTTGGTAACGTTAATGGCAGCCTATCAACGTCCGGATTTATTTTCCAAACTGGTGATCATGGATCCACCTTTTATCATTGGTAAAAACAGTGCACTGTTTGAAGTCGTGAAAAAGCTCAACTTAAAAAGTATTGACCGTTTCACTCCGGCAGGTATTACCCTAAAACGTAAAGATTACTGGCCATCTAAACAGGGCGCCATTGCAGCACTGAGGTCGAATCGTTTATTTAAGCATTTTGATGAACAATGTTTTCAGGATTATATTGAAAGCGGGATTGTGCCTGATCAAGAGCGTGAAGGAGTAACTTTAGCCATTCCCAAACAGATTGAGGCAGAAATTTTCCGGACTGTACCGGCTTGGTGGTGGCGTACACCAAGAAAACCACCCCAGGTTCCGATACATTTAATCACAGCAGAGCGCAGCCAGTTTTATCAGCAAGGTTTACCACAAGGCATGCATAAGGTTTACCAAATTCATTATTCGGTGGTGCAGGGCGGACATATGTTTCCACTAGAGCATCCGGAAATGACGGCAAACCATATTAAAGCCAGATTGAAGAAGCTTTAATCTTGGTAATAAAAAAGACTCATAAAGAGTCTTTTTGGTGTCTAGCTTAACGGATTTGGGATTGATCCAGATGACGTGCGCCTTCCAGAATCATGCGAATCATGATCATGGTCTGTTCCGCAATTTCCTTACGGTCTTCAGGTGCCATATCGATCACATTGGCACCCATATTAAATACCAGTTGGGTAATCGCTCTGGCCGCAATCTCGGGATGAAATAATTTTTTATTATTTAGTCGTTCCAGACGGATCAGGTCTTCCTGAAGCTCCTGCTGGAAATAATTCAGTTGGCGTTCGACTGCCTGTTTATAAGATTTTGAACCAGTATAACCTTCACGTAATAACAGACTTAAATTGCCTTCATCAGCATCCAGCTGGGCAATAAAGACTTCAACAGAGCTACGGATAATACTGTTCTGTTTCGATGCTTTTAGGCGGGACTCATTGAGAATCTGACGCAGCACGATCCCGGCACGATCAATCAATTCAATCGCCAGTTCATCGATATCTTTAAAATGACGATAAAAACTGTTCGGAGCAATTCCAGCCTCACGAGCAACTTCACGCAAGCTTAAAGATGAAATACTTTTTTGTGGTCCGATCAGGTTTAAAGCAGCCTGAAACAGTTCTTCCTTGGTAATGGTCGCTTTACGGCCCACACTACGGACAATAATGGGCTCATCAATGCTTTTCGATGGTAAAGACGCGTCACTGCTTATTTTCATTGAAGGCTCATTCATGAGGTGATTAGTAAAAGGCATTAACACATTATAACGAAGGCAGTCCAGCTTGTGAAATGATTAGAAACAATACAAATGTATATACAAATATATATACAAGTGTATAATAATTAAAAATCCAAGGTGATGTCTAAAACGATGCCTGTACTCGAAAAGCTTAAAACGCCATTTAATACGCTGAAAGAGAGTGTGATTGATCCATATGCGATTAATTTCTGGATGCAGAAATTAAATCCTTTATGGTCAATGAATCAGCCCTTAGGCAAGATTGTGCGCAAAGAACATGCTGCGCAGGATATGCTGAGCCTGACGATTCGTGTCAATCATTTATTCCAGTTCGGTCAGGCGGGCCAGCATCATCCTGTATTTGTGGTGGTGAACGGCATTCGTTATGAACGTAGCTATAGTCTGACCCGTATTGATCAGCAGCATGTTTTATTGACGGTTAAAAAAGTGAATGCAGGTAAGGTTACTACCTGGTTTGCTGAACAGGCTGAAGTCGGCGATATCATTGAATTCGGTCAGCCTTTCGGTGACATGACTTTGCCAGAACAGGACAGCCCATTGCTTTTGCTTGCTGCGGGTAGTGGTATCACCCCAATGCTGAGTATGCTGGAAGCTTTAAAAGATAAAGCTGAACTGGTTGCACCAGTAACTTTATGGTACTGGGTTAAGAAAAACCAGGATGCTGCTTTCATTGCGCGTTTTGAAGAGCTGGCACAAAAGTTTTCAAACTTTTCTTATCAGGTATTTGCAACTCAGGAACAACCGGCTGCGCCGCGTCTTGATGAATCTTATCTAGACCAATTGCAAGCATTGGAACAAAGTACAGTCTATGCATGTGGACCATCAGGTTTTGTTGCGACTGCAGAACGACTGTTTGCTTCAGCGAAACTGTTCAAAAGTGAAGCATTCAGCATGAGTCTGAATGATGAAGCTGATACCGGTTTTGTCAATGTAACCCTGACTCAATCGAAAAAAATCGTCACGATTCCTAAAGGCCAGTCGATTCTGGTGAGTCTGGAACAGCAGAATATCCGACCGACCCATGGCTGTCGTATGGGCATCTGTAATAAATGTGCCTGTAATAAAGCGGAAGGTTCAACCAAGAATCTGGTCAATGGCGCACAAAATACCGAGCCGGGTAATCTTTTAAAAATTTGTGTTAACTCAGCGCAGACTGACCTTGTCATCGACTTATAAGCGAGTTTTATCCTATGAATATGCCAGTAAAATTACAGTATTTTAAAAATCCTAAAAACCGTGAACTGACCCAGTCTGAGCTAGATGAACTTGCACGTGAGCTTGATGCCATCAAACAGGAAGTGCTGGATGATTTAGGTGAAAAAGATGCCAAATATATCCGTCGCGTATATTCGAGCATCCGTTATTCATCGATTGCAGGTCGTGCCTTATTATTTGCAGGCTGGTTTCCGCCAGCATGGTTGTTGGGTACAGGCTTATTAGGCTTTGCCAAAATCATGGAAAATATGGAATTGGGTCATAATGTCATGCACGGTCAATATGACTGGATGAATGATCCGAAGCTCAATGGCCAGACTTACGAGTGGGATATTGTCGGAACTTCAGACAACTGGCGTCAAACCCATAACTTCAAGCATCATACCTATACCAATATTAAAGGTATGGATGATGATATTGGTTATGGCTTGTTGCGTTTATTCCCTGAGCAACGCTGGAAACCAGGCTATTTATTACAGCCAATTTACAGTATTCCATTTTGCTTGTTATTCCAGTGGGGCGTGGCTATTCAAAACCTTGAATTGGGTAAATACTTCAAAGGCCGTAAAACCAAAGAGCAAACCCTTGAAGAATGGAAGCCAATGCAGCGTAAAATTGGTAAGCAATTATTCAAAGATTATGTATTCTTTCCATTAATTGCAGGTCCTGCAGCATTACCGGTATTGACAGGTAACCTGGTGGCAAATGGCCTTCGTAATATCTGGACTTTCAGTATTATTTTCTGTGGTCACTTTACCAAAGATGTAGAAGTGTTTCCGAAAGCTGTGATGGAAAATGAAAGTCGGGGTCACTGGTATATGCGCCAGATTCGTGGATCTTCAAACTTGACTGGTTCTGAAGCGTTTCATATTTTGACTGGACATTTAAGCCATCAGATTGAACACCACTTATATCCAGATGTGCCTGCACGCCGTTATCGTCAAATGGCGCCAAAAGTAGAAGCAGTATGTAAAAAATACGGCTTAAACTATAATAATGCCAGTCTGGTAAAACAGTATGGCAGCGTGATTAAACGTATCGTGAAATATGCGTTTCCGTTTAAGAAGTAAGATGGATTTCAATAAAAAACCGCTGTTCATAGCGGTTTTTTATTATTCTCAGTTTAATTAATTATTTTAAGCTCAGACTCAGATAAATTCATTTCAAGTAGTGGAAGTACTTTATCTCGTCCTTCCAGATAAGCATAATGTGCAAGGCTTAACATTGCCTCATCTTCTTCGCTATTTCCATAAGCATAAATTTCAGCATAATCTTCTAAATTATATTTTTCCAAGATTCTACTTTTCTTCTGATCCTTACTACAATCAGGTGTGTTGTATAAACCTGTCATTTTGCCTGTCAGAATTTCTACTTCACTACAAATCAGGTCAATGCCTAAATAAGTACAAACCGGTTTTAAATATAAATCCAGTGAAGCAGAAACGAGAACGACTTGATGCCCGAGTTGCTGATGTTGTCTAAGTTGCTTTAATAGCTTGGGATTTAATCTTAAAACAAGCTGCTGTGCATATTCTTCGGCAAGCTGCTGAATTTCATGCGCATGACTATTTTTGAACATGGTGTAATACAGCTTTGGGCGCATTGCATGAGCAGGATAGAGCTTAAGATAGTAAGCCTGAATCCAAGGCAGAATACGAATGCCACGTTTTAAAATCTGCCTTTTCTTTAAAGCATAGAAAATGAACCCTGTAAAACTGTCATAAGGATACAGGGTTCCATCAAAATCAAATAAGGCTAGAGTTTTATGTTTTTGATGCGGCGCATGCATGTTTGATAACGACCATCGACACGGCTGGCAAACCAGTTAGTATTATACTCACGACTCAATTTTGGGCCTGAGATCACGACTTCTGGCATCATTGCATACATTGGTTCTTTACCGGTTTTTTCTTGATAAAGTTTACTGATGCCACGATAAGTCATAGTATCTTCAAAATCTTTAACTTTTTCTTTTTTTAAATCCGCTCGAATCTGACGTTCAGTAATAATAAAATTATTTTTTGCAAAAACGCTGATGAGCTCTCGTTCAGATTGACTCTTTTGTGAGCGAATCGCGCCATCTTTAGTATATAGTAGTAAATCGCCATCCAGGCTCAATTCGGCATCGGTTAAGCTATTTAACATGCTCTGGAATGCTGCATTACGGCTGGAATACATCCCAGAGTTATAATCAGCAAAACGATAAATCGGTTTTTCATAATCCGCAGGGTACATCATCAATCGATGAATCCCATAATACAGTCCACCATACTGGCTATACAGGTCACTACGCAAATCAGCAATACTGCCCCCTTGACGTTTATATTCCTTGGCATAGCTGATATGAACCTGCATGGAACCCAAAGTTGTAATCGGATTCATTTTTTCGCCAATATTTTGTCCAAATAGTTTGGCTGCACCTGTCAGTGCACTTACATGATAATGCTTGGCCATGTAATCAAAGATTTCACGATAAAGTTCATCTAATTGACGTTCGGTTTTGACCCGGCGCATCTGGCTTAGATAATTGTCTTCTGGGCTTGGATGGTTTTTCAGTACATCCTGGAAATATCCTGCAACTGTTCCACCGATACTTGCACCGAGTTTATCTTTAAATTTTTCTTCCAGACGTTCCTGAACTTCTTTAACGGCTTTCTCACCAAGACCAGGAACTACCGGGTCTGCATTAAAGTTAGATTCCTGATCGACAACTGCCACGATTGAACAGATATTCTCTTTGGTTTGTGGAATACCGAGCTGGTCAGTGATGTCATAAATATCTTGTGCCCAGGATTCACGCTGGCTGACACGACCTGGAATGGCTTTACGAATATGTTCAACTTCAAGAGTTGGTTCATCATTTGACCACCATGAACCATTGCCACACCCTACAAGGCTAATAGATAAAGCAAGTATGGATACGGACTTAAGAGAAAAAACTTGAGCAAAATATTTGTTCATGGTGTCGTAAATAAATTGAAAAGATGAGTGAACAAGGCAGATGCAGTATACTATGCCCATCAGAAAAGTGATGAATTTATATGTATATTGGTCCCTATCAACTGTCAAATAATTTGATTGTCGCTCCTATGGCAGGTGTCACCGATCGTCCATTTAGAACCTTATGCAAGTACTTCGGTGCGGGTCATGCGGTCAGTGAAATGATGACTTCTGACAAGACCTTGCGCATGAGCAAAAAGAGCTTATATCGGGCGAATTTTGATGGTGAGCTGGCACCAATCTCAGCGCAGATAGCTGGTTCTGATCCGCATGACTTAGCTGAGGCAGCACGCTATCAGGTCGCAAATGGGGCACAAATTGTTGATATCAATATGGGATGTCCAGCAAAGAAAGTCTGTAATAAGCTGGCCGGTTCTGCCTTGTTAAAGGATGAAGATCTGGTTGCACGTATTTTAGATGCAGTTGTTGCTGCAGTTGATGTTCCTGTGACTTTAAAAACCCGTTTGGGCTATCTCAACGGTCATGAAAATATTCTGCGAGTTGCAAAACGTGCTGAAGACGCGGGGATTGCAGCGCTGGCATTACATGGTCGTACTCGTGAAGATATGTACCTCAATACGGCACGTTACTTCTTAATCAAGGAAGTGAAAAGAATACTGAATATTCCCGTGATTGCGAACGGAGATATTGATAGCCCTGAGAAAGCCAAATATGTACTGGACTATACAGGTGCAGATGCCATTATGATCGGCCGTGCTGCACAAGGCCGTCCCTGGATTTTTCGTGAAATTGCACACTATTTAGAAACTGGAGAGCATCTGGCTGCGCCAAGTATTGCTGAAGTGAAAGATGTGTTATTAGGACATCTATCTGAGCTTTATGAATTTTATGGTGAATATTCAGGTTGCCGTATTTCGCGTAAGCATATTGCCTGGTATACCAAAGGACTACGTTCGAGTAATGAATTCCGTCAAAATATGTATCAAGTAGAAAACACTGCCGATCAATATAAAGTGGTGGAAAACTATTTTAATGGATTACTGGAACATGGACATATCATGAGCGATGTACAAATAGATCAGGTAAATCTGTTAGAAACTAAATAAAAAGATAGATTTCCTACTTATTTCAAAAGGTACTGTAGTAAATACAGTACCTTTTTTATCTTATAGCTAAAATTTTATATGCTTCCGTTACATTAAAGACTGTAGTGAACATAGCCGCATATTAAGTTCACTGAAACTGGACATGACATGGACATTGTTTACGTGAAATTGCTCTAAGCTGAATTTCTAGCATGGCAAGATGTTTATTCAATCTTGTTCATTCTCATGATCAAGGGAGATCTATAATGACAAATACCAATCGTCCAGTTACAGACTTTGGCAATAAAACCTCGACTGAATTACCAGAGGAACGTAGTGACGCATTAAATCAAGATGCAACAGATGCCAGTGCTCGACCAGATTTAAATTCACCTCAAAAAGATAATCCTCGTGTGCCAGATATGAATGAAGGTGAGGATAATATACTTGCTACCAGTGCAGGTACTTTAGGCGGGGCAGCAGTTGGAGCGACTGCCGGTCTGGTAGGTGGTCCTCCAGGGGCAGTAGTAGGCGGTATCATTGGCGGTGTTGTAGGCGGTATTGCAGGGAATGATATTGCTTCACCTGATCATCCGAAACAAACGGATAACTATGAGCATCCAGAAAATCATCCAGAGGCAGATAATTATCAGCATCCGGACACGATTAAGCAGGAAGATGATTACTGGAGAAATGAGCATACCAACCGTCCGTATTATACCGAATCACGTACTACTTACAGCGACCTAGACTATGATCGTGACTATCGTGGTGCTTATCGAGTGGGTTATGAAAACCGTCCACTATATGACCGTCAGACTGACTTCGAACATGCCGAACCTGAATTACGAACCAAATGGGAACAGGTAAAAGGTGAATCCCGTTTGAATTGGGAAGAAGCAAAATTTGCGATCAAAGATGCTTGGCATCGTATGACTCGTTAAAGAATCGATATAAAAAACCTCTCCGTGGAGAGGTTTTTTATTTTTAAAATAAAGATTTTCTTTATTTCTGTTTCATTTCCAGTACTAACTGATTAATTAAATCAGAGGCTTCCATCTCACGAATTTGAGCCACATTTGAACCCGCCCAAAACGCGCCATAACCCTGATCACCATGCTTAGATGCTGCTGCATGTAACTGCTTAGCCAAATCATAAGTATATGGATAGGCAGGAACATCCAGACGATTAGGTGTATCTACTTCTATGTGCCAGTGATTAATAATACCACGCGCTGGACGGCCGGAAATGCTGGCACTAACTTGAGTCAGCGGCTTGGACAGTAGCGCTTTACGATAGGCGTCATTGGCATTGGAAGATTTGCATTGAACAAATGCCGTGCCCAATTGTACTGCTTCAGCGCCAAAGTCCATCATCTGACGGGCTTGTTCACCATTCATAATTCCGCCTGCAGCAACCACCGGCAGTGAAAAATGCTGTTTCATCAACTTAACCAGATTAGAGGTTTTGACTGAGGCATCAAACTTGGTACTAAAGATACCCCGGTGACCTCCAGCCTCAATGCCTTGAGCAATGATGATATCAATCCCTGCCTCTTGAATGGCTTTCGCCTCAGCAAAATTGGTGGCAGATACCATCGTCAGAATACCTGCATCTTTTAGAGCCTGAACCTGATGCGGGAGGGGAATGCCAAAATGAAAGCTGACCGCACATGGTCTGGTTTCCAGAACCAGATTCAGGAAGTCATCATTGTCTTTAAAACTTGGGTAAATACAGTTCAATTGAGTGGGTGGATTAATTCCGTATTCAGCAAATTTATCTTTAAACTGGTCAATCCAGGCCTGGGCTACGTTTTCATCAAGAGGCTGGCTGTCATGACAGAAAAAGTTAACCTGAAATGGACAATCTGTAAGTTCCTGAGTTTTTAAAATCTGCTGACGCGCAGATTCTACGCTGCTGGCTCCCAAGCCGAGCGAACCCAGACCACCTTGATTTGAAACTTCCGCTGCCAGTTCAGGTGTCGAAACGCCTGCCATAGGGGCCAAAAAAATAGGATGTTTTATTCCAAGTTTTTCTAATAAAGACATAGATTTGCTCCCTGTTACTCTACCTACTTTGCCTATAGCCGCAGAATTAAGCAAATCATATTGGTTATTTTATTTTGAAATAATGCTGTATGGATAACGGTTCAATTACATTTCTTACGACATGAGATGTCGTCACAAAGACAGCAAAGCTATAGTGCAGAACAGGGAAAATTTATAATAGGTTTTTAGCCAACAACTTGCTGAAATCATGTCTGATCGTATCCGAGAAAAACTACAAATTTTAGCTGATGCTGCCAAATATGATGTTTCCTGTTCATCGAGTGGCAGTAACCGTAAAAATAAAGACAAAGGCCTGGGTAATACCGGAAACGGGATCTGTCATAGCTATACCGAAGATGGTCGCTGTGTCTCATTACTGAAAATACTGTTTTCCAATGTCTGCATTTTTGACTGTGCCTATTGTGTCTCTCGTCGTTCCAATGACGTAAAACGTGCTGCATTTACCGTGCAGGAAGTGGTCGATCTGACCATGAATTTTTATCGCCGTAATTATATTGAAGGGCTGTTTTTAAGTTCGGGAATTTTTAAATCAGCAGATTACACCATGGAGCGGATGTTGCAGGTGGTGAAAAAGCTGCGTCTTGAAGAAAATTTTAATGGTTATATTCATCTCAAAACCATTCCCGGAGCATCGCAGGAGATCATTACTGAAGCGGGTTTATATGTCGACCGGATGAGTATCAACCTGGAAATGCCAACCGAAGCAGGCTTGCAAAAGTTTGCTCCAGAGAAAACCCATACAGAAGTGCAAAAAGATCTGGGAATTGTACGGGATCGCTTAATCCAGTTGAAAGATGAACGTAAGATCATCAAATCCGTTCCCAAATTTGTTCCCGCAGGACAGACCACGCAAATGGTGGTCGGTGCGCATAGTGAAACGGACAAAGATATTATTTTGATGGCTGATCGGCACTACAAGGAATTTAAGCTGAAACGCGTGTATTTTTCTGGCTATATTCCGATTAATCCCGAAGAAAAAGCCTTACCTGCAATCGGCTCAGCGCCACCCTTATTAAGAGAAAATCGTCTATATCAGTCTGACTGGCTGATGCGCTTTTATGGTTTTGAAGCAGATGAAATTGTGGATGACCAGCATCCAAATCTGGATCTGGATATTGATCCAAAACTGAGCTGGGCTTTACGCCATCCGGAGGCCTTCCCGGTTGATATTAACCGAGCCGACTACAAGATAATATTACGCGTGCCTGGCATTGGAGTACGTTCTGCCAAAAAGATTGTACAGGCACGCCGTTTTGGTCAGATTCATATCGATCAACTAAAACGGATGGGCGTGGCGTATAACCGGGCGCAGCATTTTATTCGCTGTGCAGATACACCGAAATTTAAAAAGGAGCAGCAATCCCAGCAGATTCGCCAGCAGATTTTACAAGCGGGTCAGTCCAAATATCAGCAGCAACTGTCACCTCAACTGGGATTTGGTTTCTGATGGCACACTACTGTTTTGATGGCACCATGACCGGTTTATTAAGCTGTGTATTTCGGGCTTTTGAATTTAAAGAGTTTGATGTCAAAGTGACGGCTAATCCGCAGGCCCAAAATGGCCTATTCGATGATTTTATTCATGTGGCCTCGAATGAAAGTCATGGGCAGCGGGTCTGGCAAGGCTTAAAACAGAAAATATCATCCAGTAGTTTAAAAGCCTTTTATTATGCTTTTCTTTCTGAAAAAGAACAGGCATTTCAGAACCTGTTCGATTTTGCGGTCTATGTATTCCAAAATCAGCGGCCGGTTGATAAAGATTATGGCCATCATGCAGTCATCGGAATGTCACAATGGATGAAACAGGTCGGGCGTGAAAAGCATCGTATGGAAGCTTTTGTCCGCTTCAAAAAGGCCAAAGATGGATTGTTTCTCAGTCTGGTCAAACCGGATTTTAATGTACTGCCGATTATTTCCCGACATTTTAAGGAACGTTACCAAGACCAGCGTTGGCTAATTTATGATGAGCAGCGCCAGTACGGCATCTATTACGATTTAAATGATGTGCACCAGATAGAGATGAATGCAGAAATGGTTGATCCACAAATCCGGATTGGACATAGTCAGTCTTTTAGTATTGAACTGGATGATGAAGAAGTACTCTATGATCAGCTTTGGAAAGATTATTTTAAAAGCGTGAATATTCAGGCACGACAAAATATGAAACTGCATATCCAATATGTACCTAAACGTTATTGGCGTTATATGAATGAGAAAGTACTTTAAATAAAATCTTCGCCCAGGTTTAAGGCATAATGACAGCTAATATTTAGATCGAGTGTATAGATATGAAGGTATGGCTGGCATCATTAGCTATGGTAACTGGATTGGCCGCATGTTCAGCAGAGCAACAGAAAGTAGCAGTAGATCCAGGTAAATATCAGGTTAAAAGTGCACAGGAATTACAGCAACGTTTTGATGATCTAAACAGTAAGTTGGCACAAGACTTTCAGCAATTTAAAAAAGTAGAAAGTATTGCCTTTTCTCATCAGCTGCCTTTGGATGTGAATAACCTGCAAACCTTGAATCAGCATCCTGTCAGCCGGACTGCGCTAAAATCCAGTAAAGTGGCCTATTGTGACATGATGAATGGTTATTTTGCTGAGATGTATCGCTTGGGGCATTATAATCTGAATCTGGTCGACGAAATTCAATTGCCTAAAGCCGAGAATGAAGACCTGAAATCCAATTTTGCATCTAGCGATCAGTTCTATACTTTTATTCTGGACCGTTATACGGCTTATCGTCAGGTTCAACAAACCATGAATTATGGTTGTAATCTAAAAGCTGCGTTATAAGTAGTAAGCTAAAAAAAAGCCCATCGCAAAGATGGGCTTTTTTATTTAGCAACCAGTTAATTTTTCTGGTTGAGGTTTCTCACCGGGGAAGAAAATTGGACGAAGTTTTACCCCAAGCCCATTTCCAAGGAATGCGAAGACCAGCCATAACCAGCCATGTACGCTGCCTGAAGCAATACCACTAAAATAGGCACCGATATTACAGCCATAAGCCAGACGAGCGCCGTAGCCAAGCATCAAACCGCCAATAACTGCAGCAACCAATGAACGTTTTGGAATATTGAAGTTTGGAGCAAATTTACCTGCCAGACTGGCGGCCAATAATGCACCAAGCATGATGCCAAAGTTCATCATAGACGTAATATCGAACCAGAGCGATTCAGATAAGGCTTTGGCATTTGCTGGTTGCTGCCAATACGCCCAAGAGGCTACATCAATTCCAACAAAACTTGCAGATTTCGCCGCCCAGACAGCAAGGGCAGAAGTAACCCCCCATGGACGACCAGCCAGCGCCAAAGTAGCAAAGTTAAGCAGGGTTAAAATGATTCCGCCCCAGATTAATGGCCACGGACCACGCAAAAAACGTTTCCAGCCCTGATGCTGGCTTCGAGCTTCAATTTCCAGGTTGCCATGACGTTTCTTTTCAAAAAATACAGTTGCAGCCGCAATGACAGCAAAAATAATGAAACTCAAAATAAGTGCAGGAATGACACCAAAACTTTCTACAATGGAGATAGGTGCGAAATGAGGCAGGTTAAACCACCAGTCAATATGCGAAGTCGCAATCAGTGAGCCGGCACAGAAGAAGAACAGAGTTACCAGCATACGGGCACTACCACCACCAACGGTATAAAGTGTGCCTGATGCACAACCGCCACCGAGCTGCATCCCAATCCCGAATATAAATGCACCAATTACGACAGAAAGTGAAACCGGACTGACAAAGCCTTGAACTGGATTACCAAACAGTTCACCTGCGCCTAAAGCAGGGAAAAATAGCAATACAGCAAGACCCAGCATGATCATTTGGGCACGTAAGCCACGACCACGACGTTCTTTAATAAAGACGCGCCAGCTGGAGGTAAAACCAAACGAGGCATGATACAAGGTCATGCCCAGTGCACCACCCACCAGAAATAATAGAGCCTGGTTTAGACCTACGATGTGATAGGCACCGACGGTTCCTAATACAAGTAAAATAAAAGCCACCCAGACCGAGAGATTCGATCGCTGGGAAGACGCAGCAATAACAGACATGGGAGATCAAGCTTTAAAAATAAAGTCGCGTATATTACGCAATTTCTCACTAAAATGGGCTGATCTAGGGCTTCTAAGAGTCAATTAAACATCCTGATAACTGATAATAATTATGACTTTAAATGATATAAGGTCATCATTATTTCAAAAGATATCAGTTTAATCACAAGAATCATTTGCCCAATAGTGAAATGTATAAAAAGTTTAAAAGCCTGCAAAGCAGGCTTTTAAAGATTGAAAGCTTTAAAAATTAATTTTCAGCTTTCTCGCGTACTTTACCTGCACCTTCTTCAATAGCACCCGCAGTTGCAGCAGTCGCATTTTTAGCGGCTTCAGCAGTGGCATCGGCTGCTCGAGAAGTCGCAGCTGCAGCTTCATCAGCGGCACGGGAAGCATTTGCTGCCGCATTATCCATGGCTTGGTCAGTTTCTTGAGAAGCCTCATGAGTGGCATCTTCCATATCATGGCCGGCTTGAGTAGCAGCATTTTCTAAATGCTCACCTGTAGTCGCGCCAGTTTCAGGCTGTTTCTCTTTATTACAACCCACCAGTGTTACGGTAGCAACTAAACCCAAAGCAACAAGTAATTTATTCATCGTGTCATATCCTTTGTAGTTGTAAGGTCGAAAACAGTCTAGCGAGTATTTATTTGAATTTATGCTAATAATTAGATCAGAATTTGTTCACTAAATGTAATTTTTATAAAGGCTTATACAATTTTCGCCAAATATAAATCGTCTGATTATTTGAATGTATTTTCTTACAAACCTTATGTAGATTGCTTCTCACTACTTATAAAGAGTGAGGTTATTCACTTTAAGATATAGTTTTAGATGTAACAAAACACAACTATTTCATCATCAATTTTTATCAGGCTAAAAGTAGAAGCCATAAAAAAAGCCCGCATAAAGCGAGCTTTTAAAACTTGAAAACTTATAGACCAGCAGATGCTTTAAGTGCTTCGACTTTGTCAGTTTTTTCCCAAGTAAATGCAGTATCTGAACCTTCACGACCAAAGTGACCATAAGCCGCAGTCTGTTTATACATTGGCTGGATCAGGTTCAACATACGGGTAATACCGTATGGACGCAGGTCAAAATGCTCACGAACCAATTGAACGATCAATTCATCAGACACTTTGCCTGTATTGAAAGTATTGATTGAAATTGAAGTTGGTTCAGCAACACCAATCGCATAAGACACCTGAATTTCACATTTGTCTGCAAGACCCGCAGCGACAATGTTTTTCGCAACATAACGGCCTGCATAAGCAGCAGAACGGTCAACTTTTGATGGATCTTTACCAGAGAATGCACCACCACCGTGACGTGCCATACCGCCGTAAGTATCTACAATGATTTTACGGCCAGTCAGACCACAGTCACCTACAGGGCCACCGATCACAAACATCCCGGTCGGGTTGATGTGGAATTTGGTATCTGCATGGAACATGTCGGCAGGAATGATTTTCTTCACAATTTCTTCAATCACAGCTTCTTTTAAATGAGCTTGTGAAATTTCAGGATCGTGTTGAGTCGAAAGCACAACAGCATCTAGGCGAACAGGCACGCCATTTTCATAAGCGAAAGTCACCTGGCTTTTTGCATCTGGACGTAACCAAGGCAATGTACCGTTACGGCGTAATTCAGCCTGTTTTTCCATTAAGCGGTGCGCATAAGAAATTGGCGCAGGCATGAGTACATCAGTTTCACGGCTGGCATAACCAAACATCAAGCCCTGGTCGCCGGCACCTTGATCTTCAGGTTTCTGACGGTCTACACCCTGAGCAATTTCAGGAGACTGCTTACCGATCATGTTGATGATCGCACAAGTCGAACCATCAAAACCTAGGTCAGAATGATGATAACCAATACTGTTAACGGTATGGCGGACAACCGCTTCAAAATCGATGTTCGCAGTTGTTGTGATTTCACCGGCAAGTACAACCGCACCTGTTTTTACAAGCGTTTCACAAGCAACCCGTGCATATGGGTCTTCTTTTAAGATTGCATCCAAGATAGCATCACTGATTTGGTCAGCCATTTTATCTGGATGGCCTTCGCTTACAGATTCCGAAGTAAATACAGCGTACTCGCGCATAGTCCTATCACAGTTAAATTTAAAGACCCGATATGTTACATCGACTTGTGCTCTAGGACTAGCGTAACTCGACAAAATTGCACGAAATTGTTTCAAATTATTGTGCTTTTATTTGATTATTGGAATTAAAAAAACTGATATGCCTAATTAAACAGCAGGGCGGATTCATTTAATAAACTTAATAAATAGTCTGTGAATTGATAAAGGACGCTTATTAAGCAGTGATATTTCTAAACAAATTTGCATAACTAAATACTAAGAAAAATATAAAAATTAAAGTGCCTAAAATATCAAGGAAAGTGATCATTCTATTAATAAATTAAGAAGGGGGTATTGATCGTACGACAGACAGCCTTGCTGCAAATAGTCCGATTCTGCATAGTAGTTTCAAGTCTTCAGAAACCGCCTGTCAGGAAGTGGCGAAATCTTTTGGTATGGACTTGTTTAAAAGGCTGTACGGAGATGGAAAAGCATGTATCAAAAGGCGTTTACCTTGATTGAAGTCATGATTGTACTCACAATTATTGCCATTCTGGCGACAGTAGCAGGCATGAGTTATCACAGTTATGTAGTGCGAAGCCAACTAGCGGAGGTTTTTGAGCAGGCAGGTAGCTATCGAACTCAATTTATTGCCTCTGATGGACATTGTGATGCGGGCCGTCAAATTGGCAGCGGAACCCAATATATTGAAAAAGTCGTGATCAATGCCGCTTGTCGGATAGAATTTAAGCTACGGCAGGATGGGGTAGATACGGCTATTCGTGGGAAATCCATTGCTTTTGATGTCTATAGCGGCAGTTGTTCTTCGAGCGATATCAGTCAGCGTTATTTACCTAAAGATTGCCGAGGACAATGATTTTCTTGGTATCGATTAGCCTGATTTAACTTTAATCTTTATCTTTTATGTCTGAGGATCTTGGGCAGACAATAGATATTCACATATACATTTTTATAGCCTGGAAAAGATCACTTATTTAAATCTGGATCTTCTGTTTTGATCCTTATATGGATGTCTCCTGAAAAGGAATTCAACATATTGTGAAAGTTTAATTTATAAAAAATAGTTAAGAATAATTCCAGATTTATCATCTTATTAGAATCTAACTTAAACTCTAGTCAATCAATGCACCTTAAAAGTGCAGAATATTTATCCGATAGGTAAATACAAGATCAATAAATTGATAAATATTGTAGGCTAGTCTTTACCCCTCGCTGTTTTTTTAAGACAATAGACGGCAGTTTTGAAAGTCTTTTCATCATTTCCTATTTCTTCTGAATTTATTTGGACGCTGATTTATGACAACCCCGCTTAATGAACGTCGTATTGCAAACGCAATTCGTGTATTGGCAATGGATGCTGTGCAAAAAGCAAACTCAGGACATCCAGGTGCTCCAATGGGGATGGCAGATATCGCTGATGTGGTTTGGCGCGAATTCTTAAACCATAACCCAACAAATCCGAATTGGGCTAACCGTGACCGTTTCGTATTGTCGAATGGCCATGGCTCTATGCTTCAATACGCACTTCTTCATTTAACGGGCTATGATCTTTCAATTGAAGATCTTAAAGCATTCCGTCAACTTCATTCTAAAACTCCAGGTCACCCAGAATTGGGCTATGCACCGGGTATTGAAACAACCACTGGCCCATTAGGCCAAGGTATCGCAAATGCTGTTGGTTTTGCACTGGCTGAAAAAACTTTAGCAGCGCAATTCAACAAGGAAGATATCAAAGTTGTAGATCACTACACTTACTGCTTCCTGGGCGATGGCTGCTTGATGGAAGGTGTTTCTCACGAAGCATGTTCTTTGGCAGGTACTTTAGGTCTGGGTAAGCTGATTGCTTACTATGATGACAACGGTATTTCGATTGACGGTGAAGTTGAAGGCTGGTTCTCTGACGATACAGAACAACGCTTCAAGTCTTATGGCTGGCAAGTGATCAAAGTTGACGGTCATGATGCTGATGCAATCCGTCAAGCCACTGTTGAAGCAAAAGCTGAAGTGAATAAACCAACCATCATCATGTGTAAAACAGTGATTGGTTTAGGTTCACCAAACAAACAGGGTAAAGAAGACTGTCACGGTGCTCCTTTAGGTAATGACGAAATCGTATTGACTCGTGAAGCTTTGGGTTGGTCAGATGAAGCGTTTGTCATTCCTGAAGATGTATACGCAGCTTGGGATGCCAAAGATAAAGGTTCACAAGCTGAAGCAGCATGGAATGAAACTTTTGCCGCTTATGCAGCAAAATATCCAACTGAAGCAGCTGAATTAAAACGTCGTCTTTCTGGTGATCTTCCAGCTGACTTTGTTGCAAAAGCGGATGCTTATATCGCTGAAGTAAATGCAAAAGAAGAAACCATTGCTACACGTAAAGCGAGCCAAAATACGTTACAAGCTCTTGTGCCTTCACTACCAGAAGTACTAGGTGGTTCTGCTGACCTTGCAGGTTCTAACCTGACACTTTGGAAAGGCGCGCAAGGCGTACAGGACAATCCAGCAGGTAACTATGTTCACTACGGCGTACGTGAATTTGGTATGACTGCGATTGCCAACGGTGTTGCACTGCATGGCGGTTTCATTCCTTATGTAGCAACATTCCTGATGTTTATGGAATATGCACGTAATGCAGTACGTATGTCTGCACTGATGAAACAACGTGTGATCCATGTATATACTCACGATTCAATCGGTCTGGGTGAAGATGGTCCTACACACCAGCCAATTGAACAAATCGCATCTTTGCGTGGTACACCAAACCTGAATACATGGCGTCCATGTGACACTGTTGAAGCAGCAATTTCCTGGAAATCTGCTTTGATGCGTTCAGAAGGTCCAACAGCATTAATTTTCTCTCGTCAAAACCTGCCATTCCAAACGCGTACTCAAGCACAAATTGAGAATGTAGCGAAAGGTGGTTATGTTCTGGCTGAAGAAAAAGGTGAATTGAAAGCGATTATCATTGCGACTGGTTCTGAAGTTTCTCTTGCGATGGAAGCTTATGCACAGCTTGAAGGTGTACGTGTCGTATCTATGCCATGTGCTGAAGAGTTTGTGAAACAGGATGTTGCGTATCGTGAAGCGGTTCTTCCTTCAAATATTCGTGCGCGTGTAGCGGTTGAAGCTGCACATGTGGATTACTGGTGGAAATTTGTAGGTCTGGATGGTCGTGTGATCGGTATGACTACTTATGGCGAATCTGCACCTGCTAAAGACCTGTTTAAACACTTCGGTATTACAACTGAAGCTGTTGTAACAGCTGTAAAAGAGATTACTGCTTAATCAACTGATTAAGTCGTTTTTTAAGGGCGCCCCAGTTTTGGGGCGTCTTTTGTTTTTTCGCTTTCTAGCCTTGTTTTCATGTGGCAACCGCTAAAAAGTGTTCTCCCATAATTGAAATGAAAGAGTGAGATAAACATGAGCTTGTATGAACAAATTAGTGATGAAATTACTTTAATGGATGCAGGCGAGCAGAAATGGATCGGGCAGGATCTACCCCTTGAAGCAATGGTTGCGGTTGAGCTATTACTTCAGGAAATGGCTGAAGAAAAAATCATTAAAGTACGTCGCAAGAACCATGAAAAGCATTCTGGTTTGAAACAGGTGGATCGTATTCTGGTTGAAAAACTTTAATAGAAAATACTAAAAGTCCCTGAGCGGGACTTTTTTTATATCGGATGATTTTCATCTGGCAGTTGCTTATGAACATTAGATAAGATAAATCTAAGTTTGTGTCCTCATAAAAGCTTAATGACTTATATCGTAAATAATTGAATTAAAGATAATGAAAGACATAAACCAAAGAAGTTACTCAATATGGAAATATCATCCCAGATCCAGATCAAATCTCTAGAGCAAATATCACAGCCCGAATGGCTGTTTTTATGGAAAGGCTATCAAACCTTTTATGAGGCGCAAATTTCAGAAAAAATCAGTGAAAATACCTGGGCCAAGCTCACTAGTCCTGGACAGGACAATATGTATGGTTTTGCTGCACTGATTGATGGAAAAGTAGTCGGGCTAGTTCATGTGGTTGAGCATGACAGTAGCTGGACCATGCGTCCTTATGCCTATTTGCAGGATTTATTTGTTCATCCGGATTATCGCGGGCAGGGCATAGCACGTGTACTGATTCAGCATATCTATGATGTAGCAAAGCAGCGTAATTGTGATCGGGTGTACTGGCTGACCCATGAATCGAACCATAAAGCCAGATTGCTCTATGATAAAGTGGCCAAAAAAACCGGATTTATCCAGTATCGTATGTCTTAAATGCTTAGATTTACACGAGAATTTACAATTTTATCGTTTCATAGTTGCAACAAAACGTTTTATCTTTAGGGATGTAAACGGTTCAAGATTCTATAAACTGAAGTTAATTCAGACGAGAGATAACAACATGAATTTGAAAACATTAACTTTAGGCTTGGTAGCCGCATCTGTTGCAACTTTCAGCTTTGCAAAACCAGTGACTTATACAATTGATCCGAGTCATACTGCGACGGTATTTAGCTGGAACCATTTTGGTTTTTCTACGCCATCAGGCAATTTCTCTGATATTCAGGGTAAAATTGTGGTCGACAATGAACAGCCAGCAAAATCTTCTGTAGATGTGACCATTCCAGTTTCTAGTATAAATACCAACGTGACTGCACTGGATGACCATTTAAAGAAAGAAGATTTCTTTGATGCGGCCAAATATCCAAATATTACCTTCAAAAGTACTAAGGTAGAAACCAAGGACAAAAAGAACTTCAAGATTACCGGTAATTTAACCGTTAAAGGCGTGTCCAAACCAGTGGTATTGGATGCCGTGTTAAATAAACAGGGTGAACATCCAATGGCAAAAGTTCCGGCAATTGGTTTTAATGCTACAACATCATTTGACCGTTCTGCATTCGGCTTAGGCGCGAATGTTCCGCATGTGAGTGACAAGATTACTGTTCAGATCACCACTGAAGCGACCATTCCGGCAGAACCTGCAAAGAAATAAGATTTATTTCCATTCTGCATAAAAATAAAAAAGCACCTTTATAAAGGTGCTTTTTTCTTGGGCCAATAGATGAATTATGAAACAGAATCGGCATCTATCTAAACTAAAAAATCTTAGCTATGATTCCATTAATCTATTTTGCAAACTTTTAATCATAAATATTTATCCAGTACCTTTGCTCAAGATACTATTTTTAACTGAGTCAGATATTGCTCTAGGACAGCTTTAGAAGTGCCTTCCAGTACAGGTGCAAATTGAAGATTGGCTGCCCGAAGAACTGGGATATTAATTTTAGCTTGACGTAATTCAGAGGTATGACCAACTAGCCATTTTTCCAAGCTATCGCCAGCGACTTCAGGATGAAATTGCAGAGCCAGAATATTTGATCCTATCCGGAAAGCCTGATTTGGATAGAGATTGGAACTGGCTAATAATTCAGCCTGTTTAGGCAGATCAAAAGTATCGCCATGCCAATGTAGCACTTCAATATTTTCCAAGGCTTGTAGTGGATTATTCTCAGTGGCTGGAAGACTAAGTTTAGACCAGCCAATTTCTTTGCTATGTCCTGCATAGACTTTAGCACCGAGTGCATGAGCCATGAGTTGAGCACCCAGACAAATACCTAAAGTGGGTAAATTCTTTTCTAAACGCACTTTAAGTAAGTCTATTTCTTGTTGTAAGAAAGGGTAGTCCTCCGTTTCATAAACACCAATTGGACCCCCTAAAATAATTGTCAGACCTTTATATTCATACGCTTTACGCAGGTCATCAATACCGGCTTCAAAATAGCGAACACGTAACCCCAGCTGATAAAACACATCTTCCCAAGCGCCTAGGTCTTCAAAAGCCAGATGTTGAATGGCATATACGGTATCGGGGAAGTGATCAAGGTTCAGCATAGCAATCAGGTCTAAATGGAAAATATTTATTTAACGTTATTCTGCAAAAAATTAGAAGTCTTTTTAATCCGGTGAGTTAGCATCAGGTAAGTGATTCATTCAAATTGGCAATCCTCTGTAAGACTATAACTCCGCTTTGTATCAATATGCAGCGATATTTTCCTTTTCTATAAAAAAGGCGTTAGAGTAGAAAGCAGTGGATAATCATAAGAGGCAGGATAAAAAATGCACAATATCTGCTTATATGTCGATAAAAAACGTATCAGTCCTTATGCCATGTCAGTTTATGTGGCTCTAAAAGAGAAAGGACTCAACTTTCAGGAAAAAATGATCGATCTGGATCTGCTGGAACAGCAATCTTTGGCTTATCGTAAAATTTGTCCGAGTGGTAAAGTCCCTTGCCTGATTATTGATGATTTTCATTTATTTGAATCTGGGGCGATTACCGAATATCTGGAAGATGCTTTTCCGGCACCGGATTATCCTGCTTTATATCCTGCAGAGATGAAAGTCAGAGCAAAATGTCGCGCCGTTCAGGCTTTGATGAAAACTGATTTTTCCTCTATCCGGCAGGATATGCCTTCAACTTCGATCTTTGTTCCACCTAAAAGGCCTTTAATCGCATCGGCTGAAACTATGCAGGATATTCAGCGCTTACTGGCAATCACAGAAACTTTAGTTGAAGAGTTGTGGCTCACCGAACAATGGTCAATTGCAGACTTTGATCTAGCCTTTATGCTGCATCGTCTGCTTAGTCATGATGTTGAGCTTCCCGAAAAGATTCAGGCCTATATCCAGCGTAATTTTCAGCGATCTTCAGTGCAGTCCTGGATTTTGGAAAATGAAAAACTGCGGACCCATACTGAGTTTTGATTCTATATCGGGTAAAGAGGTAAATTTAATAATTCAAGCGCTGAATTTGCTTAATGAATGAACATGGATATTTTAAAAGAGAGTTAAGCTATACAAAAAATTGCTTAAATATCAGCAGTGCAGGCATAGTATAGAAAGTATAGGCAATAAGAAGTAGCTAAAACTTAGAATCAGATTCAAATGAAAAGGAGTATAAGGTGGGTGGGTCACATCATCATGATCATAGTCATGTAGAAGTTAGTGCGAAGAATGCCAAAAAACTGTCCATCGCCTTAGCCCTGACGACAGCCTTTTTAATTGTAGAAGTCATTGCCGGTTTTATGACTCAGAGTCTGGCCTTGCTTTCTGATGCAGCGCATATGTTTACTGATGCTGCTGCATTGGCAATTGCACTGGCTGCGATTAAGATCGGGCAAAAACCCGCAGATGATAAACGTACCTTTGGCTACCAGCGTTTTGAAATTCTGGCAGCTTTGTTTAATGCGATTATGCTATTTCTGGTAGCGATGTATATCCTGTTTGAAGCTTACCAGCGTTTGAGTCATCCCCCTGAAATTGAAAGTCTGGGCATGTTGATTGTCGCTATACTTGGACTGGCCATTAACCTGATCTCCATGAAAATTCTGGTTTCTAGCAGTCAGGAAAGCTTGAATATTAAAGGAGCTTATCTGGAAGTACTGAGTGATGCACTAGGTTCGGTGGGTGTCATTATTGGCGCAGTGATCATCTATTTCAGTGGCTGGATGTGGATCGACACCGTGATTGCGGTCATGATCGGATTCTGGGTCATTCCACGGACATGGATTTTATTGAAACAGAGTATCAATATTCTGCTGGAAGGGGTTCCCGATGAAATCGATATTGAAAAACTGCGCCATGACCTACTGGCGCTAGACGGTGTTGAAGATATTCATCAGCTAAAAGTCTGGGCGATTACTTCCAAGAAGGTGATGTTAACGGTGCATCTGGTTGCGCCAGACGTTGACTATAAAAAGTTGCATCAGGAGGCGTTTGAGATGTTGCACCATGAACATCACATTACCGAGATGACATTGCAAATTGAAGCAGAAGATTGTCCGCCAGAACAGCATCGGCAATCAGCCCATTTACATGAGCATCATGAGCATAAGGAAAGCCATCAACATTAAGTATGAGAAATTTTGCCATCACACTTAATGTATTTTTAAACTTCGATCTTTTATTTTAGCCTTTTAATAATGAAACAATTACATCTTTATAACTCGGTGGCGCTTTCACGTAATCGCGCTCTCGCAACATCTGATGCATTTTGGGCAGATTTTGATGTGGAACAGAGGCCATTAAATGATGTTCAATATGATAACTCACATGAATCGGTGCAACGAAAGCCCGCGCTAGCCAGCCTGCACGGGTGGTACGGGTATTAGTCAGTGCAGAATGGCTGGTTTCCAGACCAGCATGCTCAGCCATTGCCCGGATACGGATAAACAGTGGGAAAGGGGTGATATAAGCTAACGGCCATAATAAATAAAGTTTCGGATGACCGCTGGCCCAAAGTGCAGAAAATAGGGCAGCATTGGAAATCAGCATGCCCGAGCTATTTTTTAACAGATTCTTTGCCAGTTCCAAGTTACTGCGATTACCACGAGGAATTGGTTTCGGATCATTGGAAACACTCCATTCCAGAAGTTCTAAATCCATCAAGACTCGGCCAGCCAGAAATTTTAGGCCGGATTGACCATTTAAATCTCTAAAGAATTTTCTAAATAATGATTGTTTAGTAATTGGAAAGTTTTTCACCAAACCTAAATCTGGATCATCAGGTTGAGAGGTGCGGGCATGATGTTTCAAATGATAAGGACGATATTTACCGACCTCATTCCAGATCGGACGGGCGCACAACCAGTCAGTGAAGTGTGTGTTTAGCCACTTGGTTTTAAACAGACTGTGGTGTGAGGCATCGTGCATTAAAATGGCCATAGCCAGCTGACGACCTGCCAGAATGGCTAATGCCAAGGCACATATCAATATTTTCCCCCAGACTGGTAAATATTCCCAGCAATAAGCGACTGTGCCAAAGGTCAAAACAATCACAGCCCAAGTTGAGCTCACTGCCAAAGCACCCTGTAAATCGGATGGGGTAGTCAGCTCTCTAATTTCTTCACGGCTAAATAGCTCTGTGACACTCACTTTACTGTTCATTATTCTGCCTTGATCTAATTCTTGTATTTCTTATCACTATATTTGAATTAAAATATTACAGTCAATTTATTTTTGTGAGTATGTGGGAAATAAATTATACACCTTGTTGTTGAAAATATTGCTGCCATAACTGCTGGCCTTGTTCCTCCATACGCCGTACAGCCAGTTCAAACTTTTGTCGGGCTGGAGCATCTAGCCATTCTTCAGGCAATAGCGGATCTGCACGCAGACTAAATACAGCAGATTTCGCCAGATAAAAGGCGGTTTTAGCTGATTCAGCCAAGGATAACTGTTGATGGTTTTCAAACCATTGTTCAATTTCCTGGCTGATATTCAAATAAGTTTGATGCAGGCCATGAATATCCCAAAGTGCTGATACATGGGTGTGCTGATCGATCTCACTAACCTGAAAAAATCGTGCGCCTTGATCTAGGCCAAACTTGACGGCTGCTGATTTAAGCTCGTTCAAACCAAGTTGCAAATTGTCCGGGCGGATAAACACGTTTTGTTCCAGTTCCTGAAATCCATAATAACGCAGGGCTTTTTCCCGTTTAGATAAGGCCGTACGATCTACCCGCCCCAAAGCACCGGTATAAACCAGAATGTATTTGCCATCCCAGGCCATAGCGGTCTGCATATTGGGATGTTTGTTCAGGCTGATAAAAGAAGTATCAAATTTTTTTTCAATTAATTGATAAATGCCGCGTTCTACTGACTGAATGATCTGATCCTGATTGAGTCGTGCGACCGCAACCCGCAAGCTGTTGTCAGAGATTCCTAATAAATCTGCTGCACATAACATCTGTTTGATGCTAACAGTAGAATTATGTGAGGCATAGAGCAGGTCTAGTACCAGATGTCGGGCATTCAGTTTATAAGTCATGAAACTAGATCGTGAATAGAAAATGAGAAATTGGGAACTTTTTGTACAATAGCATTTTGAATAGGGGTAACCAAAGAGGAATACGACTAAAGTGTTTGTATATTCAGGCAATTAATTTTAATTAAAAGACAACGTATATGGGTAAAATAACTAGATAAGGTCTTGGTTTTCTACTGAGACACCGTATTTCACAGCCAATAAGCTGGTCTAAACAGCAAGTCAACGAAAAAGTCGTGAATCGGTTTTTTTTATCTCTTTATTCTTGATTATTTTTAATCCCAGCTCCCTAGGGAACTGGAATTACCTAAAAAATTAAAGTGAAGTGTTAGTTATAACTGCTTCAAAAATGGGTATATGAACAAGAACAAGATTTCTTATTCACACGAATTACCTTACATATTCGGGTAGTTCGGACCACCGCCACCTTCCGGTGTTACCCAGGTGATATTCTGAGATGGATCTTTGATGTCACAGGTCTTGCAGTGTACACAGTTCGCGGCGTTGATCTGGAAGCGTTTCGAACCATCATCATTTTCCATGATTTCGTAAACACCCGCCGGGCAGTAGCGCTGTGCAGGCTCATCCCATTTTGGCAAGTTGACATCTACTGGAATCGAAGCATCGGTCAGTTTTAAATGTGCCGGCTGGTTTTCTTCATGCACCGTGTTCGATACAAACACAGAAGACAGACGGTCAAACGTCAGCTTACCATCCGGTTTTGGATAGTTCGGCTTGAAGTTCACTGCATCAACCGTTTTTAGCGTGCTGAAGTCAGGAACCAGGTCATGCAGGGTGAATGGCACTTTGAATACGTTCTGGTCGATGAAGTTGAATGCACCACCCATCCATTGACCAAACTTGTGCATTGCCGGGCCAAAGTTACGCGCGCTGTACAGCTCTTCTTTTAACCAGCTGTTGTTGAACTTGTCTGTATAAGCAGTTAGCTCTTTTACGAAGAAGTCTTCGCCTTCAGTTACACGTGCAACGGCAAGGTCACCACCTTTTTCTACACCGGCAGCAATCGCTTCAAATACCGCTTCACCACACAACATGCCTGATTTCATGGCAGTGTGTGAGCCTTTGATCTTGGCAAAGTTCAGGAAGCCGGCATCATCACCGATTAAAGAACCACCCGGGAAGGTGAATTTCGGCAGGGAGTTAAAACCACCTTTAGTTACCGCACGCGCACCATAAGAAATACGTTTACCACCTTCCAGATACTGTTTAATCAGTGGATGGGTTTTCCAGCGCTGCATTTCCATGAATGGATACATGTGTGGATTTTCATAAGAAAGATCCACGATCATACCTAATGTCACCTGGTTGTTTTCAGCATGGTATAACCACCAGCCGCCTGAAGAACCAGTTTCAGATAAAGGCCAGCCGGCACCGTGCATTACCAGACCTGGTTTGTGTTTCGCTGGATCGATTTCCCACAGTTCTTTAATCCCGATACCGTAATGCTGTGGATCAGCATCTTTGTCCAGATTGAATTTCTGGATCAGGCGTTTACCTAAGTGACCACGGCAGCCTTCAGCAAAAATGGTGTATTTAGCATGCAGCTCATAACCTGGTGCAAAGTTATGCGTCGGTTCGCCATCTTTGCCAATCCCCATGTCACCGGTTTGGATACCTTTCACCGTACCATCTTCATGATACAGAATTTCAGAAGCAGCAAAGCCCGGGAAGATCGATACTTCCAGCTCTTCGGCTTTCTGGCCTAACCAGCGCACCACGTTACCCAGTGAGATCACGTAGTTACCATCGTTATGCATAGTTTTAGGCACTATCCAGTGCGGTGCTTCTTGTGATTTTTCATCTGAAAGAAGGAAGAAAGTTTTGTCTTCTGTCACTGGCACATTTAAAGGCGCACCTTCTTCTTTCCAGTTCGGGAACAGTTCGTTCATGGCACGTGGTTCAAGCACAGCACCTGAAAGAATATGTGCACCGACTTCGGAGCCTTTTTCTACGACACAAACGGACAGATCATTTAAATTGTTTTCAATTGCAAGTTGACGGATCTTGATTGCAGCAGACAGGCCGGCAGGACCCGCACCTACGATCACAACGTCAAACTCCATCGATTCTCTAGAAATATCTTCCATAATAAGAAATCCTGTTTCGCTTAGCGGTATTTTACCACAGTGAAAAAGTTTTTAAATAGAAAGTTGGGAATTGATTATGAAAAAAGCCTCCTAGGAGGCTTTTTCTAAAACGGATTAAGATTTTTGAGGATCGTAGAGTTTTTCTTTGATGAACAGGGCAGGAAGCAGACCACAGATAAAGTATGCAGCACCCATTACTAAGAAGCCAAGACCGATCGAACCGCCTGTTGCCAGATAACCAATCGTAGCTGGGGCAATTGCCGCACCTAAACGACCGACATTATATGCACCACCAATTGCTGTGCCGCGTACGTTGGTTGGGAAGCTTTCAGTCATATAAGTCGCATTCACACCATATGGAATACCGTATAGGAAACCGAAGATCACCAATAAGTACAGGATATTGTCTGGTGAGTTATAGAATACGATCAGTGGTAGGAAGATCGCAGTACCAATCGCACCGAAGGCATAAGTAAAACGACGTCCGAATTTATCTGCCATTAAGCCTGCAAGGATTTTACCTAGAATCATCGCGGTATAAGTACCGACCATGTAGGCAGTCATTTCCTTGAACTTCATACCCAGTTCACTTTCCAGGTATGTCGGCATCCAGTTGTTTACGCCATAATAACCAAACTGAAGGAAACCAGCAGTTAAAGCCCATAAGATAAACATGTTGCGGTTTTTCTTATCCTGGAAAATCAGCTTCCAGGTCGACTCAGCAGGTTTGTCAGTCACTTCAACTTTTTTGAAGCGGTTTTCTTGCCATGCCGCTGGTTCTGGAACCATGATGTGCATCAGGATCGCCATTACGATTGGAATTGCAGCCACATAGAACAGCATGCGCCAGCCGTGATCTGGAATTAACCAGCCCGCAAGCAAGGTCGCAACGATATAGCCAACTGTCCAGCCAGCCTGTAATGTACCTAAAACGGTAGTACGATATTTAGTAGGTACGTACTCAGCCATTAAAGTATTCGATGCAATATACAAAGAACCCAAGCCAAGAGAAGCGAAGAAACGTAATGCACCAAATTGAGCAAAGCTTTGGGTAAAACCAAGACCACAAGTCAATGCCGAAAATAAAAGGATTGAGACAACGACGGTACGTACACGACCGAATTTATCACAAGCCCACCCTCCGAATATACCTCCAACTGCCATACCTGCAAGGGTAAAGCTTCCGAGCATCCCAGCTTCCACAGAGGTTAGGCCAAATTCAGCTTTAATACTGTTTAAGCTGTAGGAAAGCAGCATTAAATCCGCACCATCGACCAGCAGGGCGAGGAATGCAAAGATAAATGCGATTTTCCAGGTATTTGGGCCAATTTTTGAAATTGTATTCGTTATAGCCATCATCCATTACCTATAAAAAAGGCCTGATCGCAAGGAGAGTTGATCAGGCCAAACTTGTTACTGAGTCGCCTCGCGAATCATATTGCGAGCAATAATGACTTGCTGGATCTGCGTGGTTCCTTCATAAAGACGGAATAAACGCACATCGCGGTAGAAGCGCTCAATTGCATATTCACTGATGTAGCCCGCGCCACCATGGATTTGCACACCACGGTCAGCGACACGGCCACACATTTCTGTTGCAAACATTTTTGCGCAAGATGCTTCAGTACTTACGTTCTGGCCGGCATCACGACGACGCGCTGCATCAAGCACCATACATTTCGCTGCATAAATTTCAGCTTTAGAATCTGCCAGCATGCCTTGGATCAACTGGAAGTTGGCAATCGCCTGACCGAACTGCTTACGTTCAACGGCATATTGCAATGAATCTTCCAGCATACGGGTTGCAGCACCCACGCTTAGTGCGGCAATGTGGATACGGCCTTTATCCAGAACCTTCATCGCAGTTTTAAAGCCAACGCCTTCCACACCGCCAATCAAAGCTGATGCAGGGATACGGCAGTTTTCAAAGATCACGTCACAGGTATGTGCGCCTTTTTGGCCCATTTTCTTGTCACGTTTACCCAGTGAAATACCTGGTAATTTGCTATCAACGATGAACGCTGAAATGGCAGCAGCGCCTTTCAATTCTGGGTTGGTACGAGCCATTACCGTGAACACACCCGCATGTGGGGCATTGGTAATAAAGCGCTTGGTACCATTCAGGATGTACTCATCGCCATCTTTCACAGCAGTGGTTTTCAAAGATGCTGCATCAGAACCTGAATCCGGTTCAGTCAAACAGAACGAGCCAATGATTTCACCGCTAGCCAGTTTTGGCAGGAAGTGCTGTTTTTGCTCTTCAGTACCGTCGATGATCAGGCCAGATGCGCCGATACCGTTATTCGTACCAATCAATGAGCGGAAAGCAGGGGAAGTGCGGCCCAGTTCAAAAGCGATATAGACTTCTTCTTCCATGGTCAGGCCAAGACCGTCATATTCTTCAGGAATGGTTAAACCAAATAAGCCCAACTCTTTCATTTGTTGCACGATTTCTGCAGGAATTTCATCCGTTTCTGCAACAATTTCTTCATTTGGGATTAATACGCCTTCTACAAATTGGCGAATCATATCTACCAACTGGTCTAAGGTTTCCTGATCACGAATCATGTCCTAACTCCGTATCTAGGATTTCGTTCTGTCCACATCTTGTCCAATGTGAATAAAAACTCATCACTAAGCTAAATTTATGCGGATACTAATTAAAATTAAAACAAGGATCAATATATACGAAAGTATATTTCGCTGTGCGATATATATGTTTTGCTTTAAAATTAGATTTAAATAATTGATTTAATGTGATTAATGCTATTTTTTAAGGCGTTATAAAATATTTTTTGTTCATATTTGAATAGTTTACTTTGAACGAAATTTATGTATATTGTTAATTAAATACCGCTGTGCGAAATGAGAAGATTATGGAAAGCACTGAAATTTTAAAATTGACTGTACAGGAAGATGGCGTCGCGATTGTTCAAATCCATCGCCCGGAAGCACGTAATGCCTTGAACCTGGAATTACGTCAGCAACTCTCTGAAGCATTTCAATACCTTTCAAAATTAGATGCTGTAAAAGCGATTGTTTTGACCGGCGGTGAAAAAGTATTTGCTGCGGGTGCAGACATTAAAGATTTCACCACTGCAACTACAGCCCAAATATATTTACGCCATACTGAACAATATTGGCAAAGCATTACTGATTGTCCGAAACCGATTATTGCAGCAGTCAATGGCTATGCACTCGGTGGTGGCTGTGAACTGGCCATGCATGCGGACATCATCATTGCCGGTGAAAGTGCCAAATTTGGTCAGCCTGAAGTGAAACTGGGCTTGATGCCAGGTGCAGGTGGGACACAACGTTTACTGCGCGCGATTGGTAAATATCAAACCATGCTTTGGGTATTGACCGGTAAATTGGTGAAAGCTGCTGAGGCTGAGCGTATGGGCTTGGTTTCTGAAGTCGTGGAAGATGAAAACACCATTACCCATGCGATTGAGATTGCTCAAACGATTGCGTCTTTCTCTCCAATCGCGGTTCAGCAAATTAAAGAAGTGACCAATCTTGGCCAAGATCAATCTTTACAAGGTGCTTTGGCATTGGAACGTAAAGCTTTCCAGATTTTATTTGATACCAAAGATCAGAAAGAAGGCGTGAATGCGTTCTTTGAAAAACGTCCTGCACAATACACTGGAGAATAAGACATGACCATTCAATCTATGGCGCTCATTGGTACTGGTGTAATGGGCATGGGTATCGCGCAAATCGCAGCCCAGGCAGGTCTGGAAGTGCGCTTATTCGATGCCAAAGCAGGTGCGGCAGAAGCAGGTTTGGCTAAACTTAAAGCTACGCTTGAAAAGCTGCAAGCCAAAGGTAAATTTACTGAAGAAGTTCTGAATGCAACTCTGGCACGTTTCAAAATCCTGAATAGCATTGAAGAAGTGGTTGGTGTTGATCTGGTGGTTGAAGCCATCATCGAAAATCTGGACATCAAGCAAGGTTTATTTAAACAGCTGGAATCCATTGTTTCACCAGAGACCATTCTGGCCACCAATACCTCATCGCTTTCAGTGACTGCGATTGCTTCCAATCTTGAGCATCAAGGTCGTATGGCGGGATTCCACTTCTTTAATCCAGTGCCCTTGATGAAAATTGTCGAAGTGATTGCTGGCCTAGCAACAGATGAACAGGTCGTTGCAGATCTACTCGAACTGGCACAACATATGGGTCACTTTGGTGTGCGTACCAAAGACACGCCAGGATTCATTGTCAATCACGCGGGTCGTGCTTATGGTACTGAAGCACTAAAAATCCTGGGTGAAGGTGTAGCTTCTGTTTCTGAAATCGACCGTATTCTGCGTGAAGGTGCCGGTTTCCGTATGGGACCACTGGAATTATTTGACTTGACTGCACTGGATGTTTCTCATCCGGTAATGGAATCGATTTTCAACCAGTATTATCAGGAAGACCGTTACCGTCCAAGCGCTTTAACCCGTCAAATGCTGGCTGGTAAAAAAGTCGGTCGTAAAGTCGGTGAAGGTTTCTATAAGTATCAGGATGGTCAAAAGACTAATGAAGCTCCGGCTCAGATTGCGCCTGAAGTAACTGAATTCAGCCCGGTCTGGATCAAAGCAGATCTTGAACAGGATGCCAGTATCTTGCGTGACTATATCCGTGAGCAAGGTCTGGTTATCGACAGTGCAGAAACTCCGGCAGCTGACAGTCTGATTCTATTGGCCACTTATGGTGAAGACACCACGACTGCAGCGCTTCGTTTTGATGTCGATGCGACTCGTGCAATCAGCATCGATATGCTGACTGATTTTGCCAAGCACCGTACCATCATGCCTTCGATTGCAACTCAAAAAGCCTATATCGACCAGGCACATGCATTGTTTGCTAAAAATGGTCATGGCGTATCGGTAATTGCTGAAAGTATTGGCTTTGTCGCACAGCGCGTATTGGCAATGGTCGTGAATCTGGCTTGTGATATTGCCCAACAACAAATCGCAACTGCAGCCGATATCGATAAAGCAGTAAAACTTGGTCTGGGCTACCCACATGGACCAATTTCATGGGGTGATGTTTTGGGCGCAGAACGTATCCTGTTGATCCTAGAACGTATCCTGACAAATACCGGTGACCAGCGTTACCGTCCAAGTCCATGGGTACAACGCCGTGCCCGTTTAAAACTTTCTCTTCTTCACACTGTAGCAGTTTAAGGAATCAAACTCATGTTAAATGCATATATTTATGATGGATTACGTACGCCATTTGGTCGTCATGCAGGTAGCCTGGCAAAGGTTCGTCCAGATGATCTTGCTGCACATGTGATTAAGGCACTGGTAGAGAAGCATAATTTAGCTGCTGATATTTTTGATGATGTAATTCTGGGTAATACCAATCAGGCGGGTGAAGACAGTCGTAACATTGCACGTCATGCAACGTTATTAGCGGGTCTGGATGTGAAAACGCCAGCACAAACTGTGAACCGTCTATGTGCTTCTGGCTTGGCTGCGGTGATTGATGCTGCTCGTGCAATTACTTGTAATGAAGGGGATATCTTCCTTGCAGGTGGTGTCGAGTCGATGTCTCGTGCACCGTTTGTCTTTGCCAAATCTGAAACACCATTTAGCCGTGATTTTAAAGTATTCGATTCAACCATCGGCGCACGTTTTCCGAACCCTGCCATTGAAAAACAGTTCGGCAATGACACCATGCCGCAAACTGGCGATAATGTAGCAGTAGAATACGGTGTAACCCGTGAAGATGCAGACCAGTTTGCTGCAGCATCACAAGCCAAATATGAAGCAGCTAAACAGGCGGGTTTCTTTGCTGACGAGATCGTGGGTGTTGAAGTGCCTCAAGGCCGTAAATTGCCCCCAAAACTGGTCGATCAAGACGAACATCCACGTCCATCTTCTAACTTGGAAGCGCTACAGAAACTACGTCCACTGTTTGAAGGCGGTGTGGTGACTGCGGGTAATGCTTCTGGTGTCAATGATGGTGCAGCAGCGCTAATCATTGGTTCTGAAGCCGCTCAGGAAAAACTGGGCATCCAGCCAATGGCGAAAATCATCGCTTCAGCGGCTGCGGGTATTGAACCACGTATTATGGGCGCCGGTCCGGTTGATGCGATCAAACTAGCATTAAAACGTGCCAACTTGACGTTGGATGACATGGATATCATTGAAATCAATGAAGCATTCGCATCACAAGTTTTAGCATGCTTAAAAGGTCTGGGTGTGGCATTTGATGATGCTCGTGTGAACCCGAATGGTGGTGCGATTGCAGTTGGGCATCCACTCGGTGCTTCAGGTGCTCGTTTAGTGCTCAGCACCGCTCGTGAATTGCAGCGCAGCGGCAAAAAATATGCTGTGATTAGTCTGTGTATCGGTGTGGGCCAAGGTCTGGCACTGGTCATCGAACGCGTATAAACAAAGGAAAAACACATGGGTGCATTAGAGGGTATTCGCGTACTGGATTTAAGTCGCGTACTTGCAGGTCCTTGGTGTGGTCAAATCCTCGCGGATTTAGGCGCTGAAGTGATTAAAGTTGAACGTCCTAAAACGGGTGATGATACCCGTATGTGGGGACCACCTTGGATGAAAAATGACCATGGTGAAAATACACGTGAAGCGGCGTACTACCAGTCAGCCAACCGTAATAAAATGTCAGTTGCGATTGATATTTCAACGCCTGAAGGTCAGGAACTGGTCAAAGCACTGGCTGCTGATTCAGATGTGGTGATTGAAAATTACAAAGCGGGTTCATTGAAAAAATACGGTCTGGATTATGAAAGCCTCAGCGCGATTAATCCGAAACTGGTGTATTGCTCAATTACTGGCTTTGGTCAAACTGGCCCTCGTGCACCTGAACCAGGTTATGACTTCATTATCCAGGGGATGGGCGGTTTAATGTCTGTCACTGGTGAGAAAGATGACTTACCGGGGGGCGGACCACAAAAAGTCGGTGTGGCTTTTGCTGACTTGACCACGGGTTTGTACTCGACCATTGCCATTCAGGCAGCCTTGCTAAATCGTCATGTGACTGGTCTCGGTCAGCATATTGATATGGCATTGCTAGATGTACAAGTTGCATTACTCGCAAACCAAGGGATGAACTACCTGGCTTCGGGTAAAATTCCAGGTCGTTATGGTAATGCACATGCCAATATTGTCCCTTACCAAGTGTTCCGTGCGGCCGATCAGGACTTCATTATTGCCTGTGGTAATGACAAACAGTTTGTGGCCTTGAGCGCTGCAATTGGTTTGCTTGATTTGCCACAAGATCCACGTTTTGTGACCAATGCACTGCGTATTCAGCATCGTGCAGAAATCACAGAGCTGCTAGCCAAACATTTCTTAAGCAATACTGCGAAGCATTGGGTAGAAGCAATTCATGCAGTGAAAGTTCCGGTAGGCCTGATTAATAACCTTGAACAAGCTTTCCAGGAACCACAAGTGCAAGCGCGTAATATGCTGGTTGAGATCCCCCATCCGTTAAAAGAAAAATTAACGGTGATTGGCTCACCAATTAAATTATCGCGTACACCAGTGGAATATCGTAAAGCACCACCAATGTTAGGTGAGCATACGAATGAAATTCTTTCACGTGTCGTGGATGAGGAAAAACTGGAGGCCCTAAAAGCTCAAGGTATTGTTGGTTAATAAACAAGAAAACCCATAAGTCCAATAAAGAAGCAACTTAATCAAAGTTGCTTCTTTGCTATATACAAGATAATTATTTATAATTTCGCAATGCGAAACACTTATTATGAATTTGAAGGACGGTGAAGACATGTCTGATGATGTACCTGAAACCGATCAGTCGGAAGAAAAATTAATTGCGCCTTTGCGCCATGAGTTATTGCATCCGATCGAAGATATGCAGGATGAAAATGACCGTCAATTTATTACAGCTTTAGCACGTGGTCTGGAGTTACTGCGCTGCTTTAGTCCAAAACATCAGCATCTGGGCAATCAGGAACTGTCACAAATGACAGGTTTACCTAAACCGACGATTACTCGTTTAACCCATACCTTGTCCCGTTTAGGATATTTGAAGCAGGTTCCTAATTCGAGCAAGTTTCAGCTCTCAGTCGGCGTACTGTCTTTTGGTTATTCGATGCTGTCGAATTTATCCTTACGTTCAGTTGCACATCCATTAATGAAAAATCTGGCGGACTATGCTGAGGCAGCTGTTGCGATGGCAACCCGTGACCGTCTGAATATGATTTATCTGGATGTGGTGCAGGGCAAAGGCAATGTCACCATGCGTCGTCAGGTAGGTACCCATTTGCCGATTCATTTAAGTTCAATGGGGCGTGCCTGTCTGGCTGCAATGCCAGAAGATGAGCGTGATTTTCTACTTGATGCGATTCGCCGTAAACATGCTAAAGAATGGCCACAGATCCAAAAAGATCTGGAGAAGTCATTTAAAGACTATCAGGAATATGGTTTCTGCTTTTCAATCGGTGAATGGCATAAGGATGTCAATTCGGTTGCAGTTCCTTTTGTCCATGAACAGCATGGTCTACTGGTGTTTAACTGCGGCGGTCCAAGTTTCCTCCTCAATGAAGAGAAAATCAAAAATGATATTGCACCACGCTTATTACATATGGTGAATAATATTAGAAATGAATTGGGTTAGAATCTTATAGATAGTTAGATATTACTGATTTTTTATTTAAGAGCAGGTTTTGAAATTAAATACCTGCTCTTAATATTTTTATAGAATAGATCTCTTTCATAAATCAAAAAACGATCTTCTTTTTGGTTAATATTTGCACTCCGGATTTCTTGGCATTCGTGCATAATCTGCGGATGAAATACATCGATTCAAACAAGCTTTCTGATCCTCA
>NZ_VPDX01000024.1:0-49232 GCF_013417475.1 Acinetobacter sp. YH12249
TCCCACCGGGAAGCCGCTCTAAATTTCTGTCCAACATGGTGTACTTTAGCAAGTTGTTCAAAATCCTGTCGCACAACAGGTTTAATTAGCTCATGAAATACGGTATTCTGATGTGACAAAACCTGAACCCTGGTCGTTAAAGTGTTTGTTTGCACTCATATTTTAACTGTTAGGACTCAGGTTTTTTTATTTAAAGCAAACTATGGGACAGCAGTGCCTGTTCAGGGCCTTTTTATTTAAGTGGTGGGTTCAGTAGATTCAGGCAAGAGCACAGGTTTCCTGCGATATTTCATCACATACATCACCGTCAAAAACAGCAACCAGACCGGCACCAATGCAACAGCAATCTGCATTTCTTTGGTAAAGCTCATGATCATTAAAATCATGATGATAAATGAAATCGTCAGGTAATTACTCCAGCGGCCAAACAGACTTGGGAATGCGGTCGTCTGCTGCTGTTCCTGCATGGCTTTTCTGAATTTCAGATGGGTCAGTGAAATCATCAGCCAGTTAATCACCAGAGCTGAAACCACCAGTAGCATCAGAATACCAAAAGCTTCACCCGGCATGAGGTAATTCATTAATACACAGATACCGGAGACTGCTGCCGAGAATAGAACAGCATTCACCGGGATACCACGGCGGTTAATTTTCTTTAAGAATGCCGGTGCATTACCCTGCTGAGCCAGACCCAATAACATACGGGTATTACAGTAAATACAACTGTTATAGACTGAAAGTGCAGCGACCAAGACTACAAAATTAAGAACATTGGCCACGCCGTGACTATTCAATGACTGGAAAATCATTACGAACGGACTACCGCCTTGCGCCACCAGATTCCATGGATAGAGACATAGCAACACACCTATGGCGCCAATATAAAAAATGAGTACACGGTAGACAATTTGATTGACTGCTTTTGGAATGGTCTTTTCTGGATTTTTGGTTTCACTAGCAGCAATACCAATCAGCTCCAGCCCACCAAATGCAAACATAATCACGGCAAGTGCCATCATAAAACCCGACCAGCCCTCAGGGAAAAATCCGCCATGCTGCCACAAGTTGGTCACACTGGCCTGACTTCCTGCAGAACCGCTAAACAGCAGATAGATCCCGAATCCGATCATGCTTAAAATGGCAATGATCTTGACCATGGAAAATATAAATTCGCTCTCACCGAAGAATTTGACATTGACCAGATTGATCCCATTCATAAGCAGGAAGAATGCCAGTGCCGTGAGCCAGGTCGGAATCTCCGGCCACCAGAACTGAATAAAAGTACCAATTGCACTCAACTCAGCCATACTCACTAAGACATAGAGCACCCAATAGTTCCAGCCTGAAATAAAGCCTGCTTTTTTGCCCCAGTATTTATTGGCAAAATAACTGAATGAACCACTGACCGGTTCATGCACCACCATTTCACCCAATTGGCGCATGATCAGAAATGCAATGATGCCAGCGATGGCATAGCCCAGAAGCACTGATGGGCCTGCCAGCTGAATTGTATGTGATAAACCTAAAAATAATCCTGTACCGATCGCTCCACCTAAGGCGATTAGCTGGATATGCCGGTTGGAAAGCTGTTTTTTTAATTGATGATCTTCAACATCCATATTGTCACTCCTTGTGAACAATTTTTTTAATTTCTACATTTTGCTAGATTGCCTTTTTGTAGGGAGGTGTATTCTGCTCAACCAGCTGCTTATAACCATATTCACCATAGTCATAGCGTGCCACGACTTCAGCAAACTGTTTTAAACGTTGTGGTGCATCCATACGTGGGAGTTGCAGTTCAATCAGACATAATTCCTCAGCCTGATGAACTTGTGCGAGTGTACGCTTTAATTCTGCCGGGGTTTTCACTATATGAGCCTGATGCGGAGTATCAGCAGAAAAGACTTGAGCAAACTGGCTGTATTGCCAGTTCTGAATATCGTTGTACTTGGCATTTTCACCCATGATCAAACGTTCAATGGTATAGCCGCCATTATTTAAAATAAAAATTACGGGTTTTAAGCCTTCTCTTAATAAGGTAGAAAGCTCCTGAATGGTCAGCTGAATCGAACCATCACCAATAAACAGCAGATGACGGCGCTGTGGTGCAGCAAGCATACTGCCAAGCAAGGCAGGCAAGGTATAGCCGATTGAACCCCAGATCGGTTGTACCAGATACTTGGCGGTCACTGGCAAGGTTAGTCCAGACAACCCCGCATTGGCGGTGCCCACTTCTGCCACAATCACATCATCTTCCTGCAAGAACTCAGAAATCTGCTGCCAGAGTGCAGTTTGGCTCAGCGCAGTATTTTCTTCAATCTGCTGAGTTTGTAAATGTGGTTTCGGTGCAGGATTAAAAGTATGTGGTTGATCATCTAAAGTCTGTTTTGATATGGCTTGAATCAACTGAGCTAAATCCAGTCCACTGATCATCTGTCCATCTAAACAAAGACAGGAATCCGCCAGATACAGCATATTTTGTGCGGATACACGATGTGAGAAAAATGCTGTGGCAACATCGGTAAAACGTGGCCCAATAGCGATCAGGCAATCTGACTGTTCCACCAGCTGACAAGTCGATGCTGCGCTTGCTGCACCTGCATAAACGCCCGCATATAAGGGGTGACTTTCATTCATGATATTTTTGGCAGTAGACAGACAGGTATAGGGAATCTGCATGCGCTCAGCCCAATTTTGCAGCATATCGGTAAGCTGGAAAATTTCTGCTTCATTGTCAATGAGCAGGACTGGCTGACGTGCCTGTTTGATGCGTTTGGCTATCCGTGCCGCAGTTTCTTGCAGAAGTTTTGGATCACTCTGTGGACGGCTCAGATCCAGAGGCTGCTTAGGTACTTTAATCTGAAGATGGGTAATATCTGAAGGGAGCTGGATATGAACCGGTCGACGCATCAATATACATTGCTTTAATACCCGGTCAATTTCACTCACTGCATTGGCTGGAGTCAAACGCGTTTGTGCCACAGTAAATTCGCGCATACAATTCATGATATTGTCATAATCGCCATCAATCAGGGTATGGTGTAACAAAGCACCCTGCTCTACGGCATGCAAAGGCGGGATACCGGAAATATGCACCATGGCAACCTGCTCGGCATATGCACCTGCAATGCCGTTAATCGCGCTCAAATCACCAACCCCATAAGTGGTCAGTAAAGCGCCGACACCATGCAGACGGGCATAACCATCCGCTGCATAAGCTGCATTTAGCTCATTACAGTTACCAATAAATTCCAGTTTCGGATCAATTTCGATCTGTTCTAAATAGGAGAGATTAAAGTCGCCTGGCACACCAAAAATATGCTGAATTCCTAGCTCTTGCAGGCGCTGATTAAGGTACTGACCAATTTCCATAAACATTATTATTTTCCCTATCACTTATTATGCTTCAATTACAGAATATTGCATTTCATTTTCTGATTTCGTGCATAATGCAAGTCACAATGATTCAAAAACACATAAAACGTGTATCGGATAAGGATTCAATGCAATGGATGCAATGGATAAATTTGACTGGAAAATCATCCAGGCTTTGCAAAAAAATGGGCGCCTGACGAATCAGGAAATCGGAGATTTAATCGGTTTGTCAGCCTCTCAATGTTCTAGACGGCGTCAGCTGCTGGAGCAAAAAGGAATTATTTTAGGTTATAGCGCCTGCATTCATCCTGAAGCTTTAGGGATTGCAGTTTTGGCTATGGTACAGGTCAATCTCAAAACACATGACGCAGCAGCGAAGATCGCTTTTCAACAATTGATTGAAGAAGAAGAAGCTATTCAGGAAGCTTTTTCTTTAAGTGGTGATGCAGATTTCATGTTAAAAGTAGGTGCCAAAAATCTGGAAATGCTGGCAAATTTTGTGACTGAAAAATTGCTGAGCTGTAATTTTATTGGTCATATCAAATCTTATATTGTCTTAAATAAATTCAAGCAATTACATTTTGATTTTCAGGCTGCCCGCCCTTTATTACGTTGATATATCTTAAAGTAAAAGAAAAAAGCTCAAGTTTAACTTGAGCTTTTTTTTGATTTAAGTTTTATTAATATGAACAACCTGCTGAATCGTATTTTCGAGCAGCCCACTCAGTCCGAACTGGGCACCGATGCCCGAATGCTTCCATCCACCAAAAGGTACATGCGGGAAAATCTCACCATGCGTATTGATCCATGCCGTACCACAACTCAGTCGTTGAGCAAACTGTTGTGCCTGTTCCAGATCGGAGGACCAGATCGAACCACCTAAACCAAAATCCGTATTGTTGGCTTCAGTCAGTACTTCTTCAATATCGTAATAACGGATCAAAGGTAATACCGGACCAAACTGCTCTTCCTGCACCAGACGGCTATCTGGGCTCACATTGGTCACGATTGTGGGTGCAATAAAATAGCCTGTATCGAGTAGATTCTGACCAGATGTCATGACTATTGCACCTTCATCCTGAGCTTCCTGAATCATGGTCTGAACTTTTTGGTATTGCTTGATGTTTTGCACTGGGCCAAAAGTAGTCGTCTCGGCTAAACCATCTCCCAGAGATTGTTGCTGTGCGACTTTTACTAATTCCTGTGCCAGTGAATCATATTGGCTGTCATGCACATACAGCCGTTTCAACGCTGCACAGGTCTGGCCCATGTTGATAAAAGCTCCATTAAAGATTCGGGTTGCCATTGCCTGGATATCGGTATCTGGCAAAACAATGCCTGCATCATTGCCACCAAGTTCCAGTGTCAGATGTTTGAAAGTCGCGGCTGCATTTTGCATGATTCTTTGCCCAGTCGCAGTTGAACCGGTAAATACCACTTTGGCAATTGCAGGGTGACTGGTCAGATTGGCACCGACCTCACCGCCTCCTGTAAGTATAGAGACCACTCCAGGTGCAACCTCTTGCTGAATCAGCTCACCGAGTCGAAGGGTAGACAATGGGGTAAATTCTGAAGGCTTATTGATCACTACATTGCCAGCGCGGATTGCCGGCATGATATGCCAGACAGCAATCATTAAAGGCCAGTTCCATGGAGTAACCGATGCTACAACTCCTAAAGGCCGATGATAAAGTTCGATCCGCTTATTAGCATCATCCTGTAAGATTTCAGTTTCAATCTTGAGTTCTGCCTGATAGCGGGTCCAGGCAATGGCCCCACCGACTTCAAATTCAGCCAGTGCATAAGGTTTGCCCTGCTCCTGCACCACTAAACGCGCTAACTCTTCCCGATGTTCTTCAATACGATCTGCAATACGATGCAGGATTGACTGTCGCGTTGCATCATCCGTATTTTTCCAGTGTTGAAATGCCTGCTCGGCACTACGGATGGTATCTTCAATTTGTGCTTCCGAGGGAGAGGAACATAGGGCCAATACCTGCTCATCAGCAGGATTGATCACTACAAAACTTTCGGCAGCGCCTTGTACCATTTTTCCTTGAATAATACAGCCAACGGGTTGGGATACATGCAAATTAGTCATCTCTTCATCCTGAATCAGATATTTTTGTTGTTCCCTGACATTAGCTGATTTTGTCTGAATGGAGCTTGCATATCACATTAGGCATAAAGTCCTGAATGCACATTTTGTGCATGGAAAATAGAAGAATCATCTTTCGGGATGCTTTTTTGGAACTTTAAATATTGCTTCCTTTAATTTTTTGCCTATAGCTCATTCTTCCTTACATCCTGTTCGAATTTATGCAACAGGATGTCCTGATCTTTGGAATTTCGTAGAACATCACATTGGCCTATATTGGAAATAAAGAATCACAGTGATAGCGTCATGAATAGCACAACCATTCCAGTTTTCAATCCCGATTTACCGATTCACATGACATTTGAAGAACATGACTGGCATCTCCTGGCTCAATATTGGTATCCAGTAGCCTTAGCCCGTGATATTTCCGAACAGCCGTTAGGGACAATGCTGCTAGATATGCCACTGGTCATTTATAAGATGCAGGATGAACTGATCGTGGCCAAAGATGCCTGTCCGCATCGTGGCGTGCCCTTAAGTCTGGGAAAAAATGATGGTCAAGGCGTCGTTTGTCCTTATCATGGCTTGCGTTTTGGTACACAAGGTAAATGCAACCGTATCCCTGCCCATCCACAGCATAAAATTTCAGATCGGTTTCATTTACGGACCTATGCCGCGGTTGAACGTTATGGTCTGATCTGGTGTTCACTGACAGCTGACAAAGATGCTGAACCGAATATTCCAGTGATGCCTTATTGGAATGATGCAGATTATCAGCAACTGGTTTGCCCACAAGTTGACATCAAATGTTTTGCGGGTAGACAGCTAGAAGGCTTTATTGATGTCGCCCATTTTGCCTGGGTACATCCGGATACCTTCGGTGATCCGAATGATGTTGAAGTCCCGGATTACACCACAACAGAAACAGAATATGGTTTCAGTGCCGACTATATCAGCAGTGTCGGCCGTTATCCGATTGGGTTAGATCAGCGTGGTCAGGAAGATTTTAAATGGCTACGGCATTTTGAAATTAGTCTGCCCTTTACTGCAACCCTGACCATCCATTTCCCTAATGATGCCAAACAGGTGATTATGAATGCTGCTTCACCGATGACCGCCCGTCAGACCCGACTGTTTGCTCCTATCTGTCGTAATTATGATAAAGACTTACCCGTTGAAGAAGCCTACGATTTTAATCTGAAGATTTTTGAAGAAGATCGCCTGATTGTCGAAAACCAGAAGCCTGAGTTTTTACCGCTAGACTTATCTCTGGAAGCACATTTCCCGGCAGATCGCAGCTCCAGTATGTACCGTAAACTGTTAAGGAAAAAAGGCTTTAATCCTTTATTTGCAGCTTAATCACCTTGAAGCTGATGATCTATATATGGATCAAAACCCAATAAAAAAGGAGATCATCTAGATCTCCTTTTTTCACCTGCAACCGCTTATGCGATTGGCGGTGTATAAGTACCATCAGCAATTGAATCTTTGATACGGTCCGCTTCTGCAAGCACAAGTGCCAACAGGTTCTTCACGTTTTCAAGCGTTGCAACCGGGCTTAAAGTCGTCATTTTCAGTGATTGAACTTGACCCACTTTAGTCACACCAATATTTGCTTCACCACGTGCAAACAGTTCATCCGCGACGTTCTGATTCAAGGCATCGACAAACTCAGCTGGATAGCCTGCTGGAACCACACGGAACAATACCGATGCAAATTGTGGCTCAACCAGAAGTTCCAGACCATCAGTTGCCTTGATGTAATCTGCGACTTCACGAGTCAATTTCACGCCATGGTCGATCATCGAACCATAAAGCTCTTCACCCAACGCTTCTACAGTCATCCACAATTTCAACGCGTCGAAACGACGAGTGGTTTGTAGCGACTTCGACACCAGGTTAGGTACACCGTGCTCTTCGTCATAAGCAGAGTTCAGATATTCTGCTTCGTAGTGCATGAAACGATAGTTCGCTTCATCTTTCAGCAAGAATGCACCGCATGAAATGGTCTGGAAGTAATGCTTATGGAAATCCAGTGTCACAGAATCAGACAGCTCGATGCCATCCAGCATAGAACGATAGTCATTAGACAGAATCAGTGCACCACCCCATGCTGCGTCGATGTGCATCCACGCACCATATTTATTGGTGATTTCACGAATCTGTTTGAGGGGATCAATTGCACCAGCATCAGTTGTACCAGCAGTTGCCACCACACATGCCACGATTTTGCCTTCAGACTGAAGATGCGCCATGGTTTTTTCCAGCGCATCAACGTCCATCTGAGCATTTTCATTCACAGGAACAGTCACGACAGACTGGAAGCCCATGCCCATCATCGCCATATTCTTTTGCACAGAGAAGTGTGCATTTTCAGAACAGATGACTTTAACGTTACGCATTGCATCCGCTGGGATACCATCACGCTGAACCGACCACGGATTACCGTTTTCGTCTTTCCAGTTTTTCGCTATGCAGGCATCACGTGCAAGTAACACGCCCATCAGGTTGGATTGCGTACCACCAGAAGTGAAAACACCTGCCTGACCTGAGCCATAGCCGACTTTTTGGCGTAACCAGTCAATCAGTTGCACTTCCATCAAAGAACCTGCTGGGCTTTGATCCCAAGAGTCCATGGACTGGTTAGTGGCGTTAATTAACACTTCCGCGATCTGGCTAGTGACCATTGTCGGGCAATGCAAATGCGCAAGCGAATGCGGGTGATGTACTTTCAAGCTCTTGTTGAGGAATAGCTCAACCATACGCTCTAAAGATTTCTCTACGCCCAGACCCTCTTTAGAAGGATTGAAAGCAATTGCGCTACGCAATTCCTTGATGCTACCGCCAGTATACATCTTGTCATTTTGCAACCATGCTGCAACCGCTTTGGTCGCCTGATCCATCGCCGACTCATAGTCAGCGATAGATGCAGCATCATTGCAGAGTAACGCTTTACGGTGTTCTGCAAAATCTACCATGAATTATGCGCCTCGAACTGCGACTAGAGCTTCAGCAACCGCTTTCTTGAAGCGAACCAGAACTTCTTCACACTCAGCCTGAGTGATGATCAATGGGCAAAGTAAACGGATTACTGTACCGTTACGACCACCTTTTTCCAGCAACAGTTTGTTGTTGAAACAAGCGGTTTGAATTGCTGCAGCCAATTGGCCATCAGCAGGGAAAGAACCCATATGGTCTGCCGGTTTACGCTCGTCGACGATTTCAACACCGATCATCAGACCGCGACCACGTACGTTACCGATACATGGGAATTCAGCAGCCAGTTTTTTCAGTTCAGCTTGCAGGAAATCACCACGTTCTTGTGCATTTTGCGCAAGATTTTGTTCTTTAATGGTTTGTAGCGTCGCAAGACCTGTACCCATTGCCAGCTGGTTACCACGGAAAGTACCGGTATGGCCAGCAGGTTGCCATGCATCGAACTTACGTTTAATACCCAGTACTGCAAGTGGCAAGCTACCGCCAACGGCTTTAGACATTACAACCACATCAGGTTCGATACCAGCATGTTCGAATGCGAACATTTTGCCTGAACGCGCAAAGCCTGCTTGAACTTCGTCAAGAATCAACACAATGTTGTGTTTTTCAGTCACTTCACGGATTTTCTGCAACCATTTTACAGGTGCTGTTACCACCCCACCTTCACCTTGAATCGCTTCAAGAATCACAGCTGCTGGCTTGGTTACACCGCTTTCGACATCTTCAATGAAGTTTTCGAAATAATAAGTCAAAGCATCAACGCCCGCTTCACCGCCTAGACCCAATGGGCAACGGTATTCATGCGGATATGGCATGAATTGAACGCCTGGCATTAAACCATTCACCGAGTTCTTCGCAGACAGGTTACCTGTCATTGCCAAAGAACCGTGAGTCATACCGTGATAGCCACCAGAGAAGCTGATCACTGAACTACGGCCAGTAAAGGTTTTGGCAAGTTTAATCGCTGCTTCAGTCGCATCTGCACCAGATGGACCACAGAACTGTAAGCAATATTCTTCTTTGCCACCTGGCAGGTAAGCCAGAAGTGCTTCAGTAAAAGCATCTTTTAAAGGAGTGGTGAGATCCAGCGTATGCAATGGAAGACCGCTTGCAAGTGTGTCCTGGATACTTTGAATGACCGCAGGGTGATTATGGCCTAATGCCAATGTCCCTGCCCCAGCTAAACAATCAAGGTACTCCGTACCTTCAACATCGGTAACCCAGCAACCTTGTGCTTTCGCTATCGCTAACGGTAATTTACGTGGATAACTACGCACATTCGATTCCATCTGACTTTGGCGAGTCAAGTAGTATTCGTTTGTGGAATTGGTGGCAGGATTTACAGAAGAAACGCTCATATCGAATTACCATCTCTGATATGGGTTGAAAGAAATAAGTCTGGTGACTTGCGGTCGTTTGACTCGGTGCTTTATATAATCTAGTTAGACAATTTTCTATTCAGTAACTAGGAGAGGCGGATGATACAGTTTTTTTCAGGAAAATAAACAACTTTTAGTATCAATTTGCCTCGGCTGTTATTGAAAAAATATATCAAAAAATGTTGCTGTCTAAATTATCAACTTTATGCATGGCAATGACAAGGAACCCTAAACATTTTATGCAATTTTGTTGTCATGAATACAACAGTGTAATTATCAAACAATTATCTCAATAAGTATATAATTTTTATCACATTTAGTTTCTATATACCTATAATAAATAAAATATATTTTTAACAATCCAACGACAATAATTTCGGAATATCAACACATTTCCACCTTAGTATTTTATGATCAGCACAAGGCCAACAATTCCACTAAAACAGGACAACAAAATGCGTCTTTCTTCTTTTTCAGCGCTTGCTTTGCTCGGCGCATTATCTTCTGCCGCTTTCGCAGCTCCTGAAGAAACCTTGAATTATAATGTGGTGAATATCTCGGCAGAAGCCAGCCGCGATATTTCCAATGACCTGATGAATGCCAATTTATTTGTTGAAAAATCCAATAAACAGCCGGCTGAGCTGGCAGCACAAATCAATCAGTTGATGACGCAGGCCATTAATACTGCTAAAAAATACCCTACTGTAAAAATTGAAACCGGTTCACAGCATACCTATCCAGTCTATGACAACGACAACCGCAAGTTAAGAGAATGGCGTGCTCGTGCGCAGGTACGGATTGAATCAACTGACTTTAAAGCCGCCTCACAACTGATTGCTGAGCTACAACAGAACTTCCAGACTGAATCAATTAACTTCACAGTATCTGAAGCAAAACGTAAGAAAGTCGAAAACGAGCTGATGCTTGAAGCTTCGAAAAACTTCCAGCAACGTGCGCAAAGTCTGGCTCAAGCCTGGAACAAACCAGGCTATCAACTGGTGAATCTGAATATCAACACCCATAATTCGGGTTATCCACCTGTGCCACGCATGGCGATGGCCAAATCTGCTTATGCCGAAGCAGTTCCAGAACAGGAAATGGCAGCGGGTGAATCCAAAATGACCGTGAGCGCCAATGGTTCTATTCAGTTTAAATAAGTCTTAATAAAATTATTTAGATGTTTAAAAACCACCCTTTTGGGTGGTTTTTTATCACTTGAATATTCTGCGAAAAATCAATGCTACAAATTCATACAAACTCAGATATGAATTGAGCTTTGATCGGTTTAGAGTAACGGACATTTGTGTCAGCCCTCTCTCTCCTCATGTCACTCGATCAACTGAACCTGTATCTGTTTCATCTTCTCAATGTACCTGACCAAGCCTCGATCTGGATGATCAACTATGCCAGTCTGATAGCACATGATCTGGTGTATGTATTCCTGCTGATTTTTGCTATTGCCTGGCTGCGCGGTGGTCATGAAGTAAAAACTGGGATTATTAAAGCTGCGGTCTTTACAGCGATTACTTTGACTATTAGCGAAGTATTATCTGCCGTTCTAAACACACCCCGCCCTTTTGTCATGGAGGTTGGTCAAACCCTGATTGAGCACGCACCTACAGGTTCATTCCCAAGCAATCACATGAGTATTTTTAGCGGGATTGCCTTTGCCTATTATTTCTCAGCACAACGTGATTTGGGTCGAATCCTGCTCTGGACTGCCTGGCTAGTCGCTTGGTCACGGGTCTATGTAGGTGTGCATTTTCCGATTGATATGGTGGGAGCATTCCTGATTGCTCTGGCAGTCAATCTTGCCGGCTTACCGCTCTGGTGGAAATATGAGAATAAAATCATGAGCTTTATTTTCAGTATTCATCAATTCCTGTTTAAGCCTTTTATTCGAATGGGATGGATTAAATAAACTTAATCCAAATGTCATAAAAAAATCCCGCTCGAAAGCGGGATTTTTTTATAGACCGAAGATTTAGTAAATCGCCATATGATTGCGATGAATCATCTCTAAAGAACGTGCTTCACCCAAGACCTGATGCACTTTATCTGATGCCAGACCTTTGACAATTTCCGCTGAACGCGAACTGAAGTTGACACGTCCTACAGCAATACGGTGACCTTGTCGATCGACACATTCCACTACATCACCACGGTCAAAATGCCCTTCAACCGCTTTGACACCAACAGGCAACAAACTACGATGGTTTTCTTTGATGGCTTTAACAGCACCATCATCAATGACCAAACGCCCTGCCGTTTGTAAGTGTGCAGCCAACCATTGCTGATGTGCAGTCATGCGATCATCATCAGTGATAAATAACGTACCCAGCATTTCACCCGCCATCAGACGCGATAAAACACAGTCACTGTCACCACTAGCGATCAACGTTGGACAACCAGACTTGGCAGCCAGACGTGCAGCACGGACTTTGGTCAGCATACCGCCACGACCAAATTTTCCGCCGCCGCCTGCCATATCAAATAGGCTTTCATCCATGGCACGCACGGTATGGAACAGTTTGGCATCCGGATTAGAACGTGGATCCGAGTCAAACATGCCTTCCTGATCAGTCAGGATAATCAGCAGATCTGCGTGAACTTGTCCCGCCACCATCGCAGCTAAGGTATCGTTATCACCAAAGCGAATTTCGTCAGTAGAAACCGTGTCATTTTCATTAATGACCGGAATCACATGCCAATCAATCAGGTGCTGCAAAGCATCACAAGAGTTGAGATAGCGACGACGGTCTGCCAGGTCATCATGAGTCAATAACACCTGAGCAGTTTGAATGCTGTGTTTTTCCAGCACACTTGACCAGGTCTGGATTAAACCCATCTGACCAATGGCAGCACAAGCCTGAAGACTGGGTAGATCGGTGGGTCGATTCTCAAGTTTCATTCGAACCATACCTTCAGCCACAGCTCCGGAAGAAACGAGAATAATCTCGTGTCCGGCATTGTGTAGATCCGCGATTTGTCCCGCCCAATGCGAGATCGCATCTAAATCTAAACCTTGCCCGTTTGCTGTGAGTAAAGATGATCCGATTTTAACAACGATTCGTTTACAACCCTTGAGCTGACGTTGCCCATCTACCACTTCTATCATCTTGTCCTCAGACTTATCTTTAAAAGATTAACGTACGTAATATACTTCTACGTCGCTGTCGTCATCATCTTCATCATCAAAGTCATCGCCGCCCAGACGTTGAGCGCGACGCATTTCACGATAAGCTTCTTTCGCAGCAATCGTTTGTTCACGTGTTTCAGCTTCAAGCTGATCACGGAATTCTTTCATCTCTGCTGCGTATTCAGGATCTTCAACTTCGCGTTCGCGTTGCTGCTCGATTTGATCCATCAGGTAATACACCACATCCTTAGTTCCTTCAGCCGTTAAGCCTGAAGTTTTAAAGACAGGACCTTCCCACTGCAATTCTTCAAGAATGTGATTACACCATTCATCGCGAGTATCTACAGCAAGCTGATCGACCTTATTCAGAACCAATACCACCGGTAATTTTGAAAGTGTTGGGGAGAATTTTTGCAACTCATTCAAAATCGCTTTGGCATTGTAAGCTGGATCTGAACCGTCAATTGGTTGAACATCTACAATATGAAGCAGAATACGGGTACGTGCCAAATGTTTCAGGAAGCGAATCCCGAGACCTGCACCTTCTGCCGCACCTTCAATCAGACCTGGAATATCCGCCATTACAAATGAACGGTGACGATCCGCATCCACTACACCCAGATTAGGTACCATGGTCGTAAACGGATAATCTGCCACTTTTGGTTTTGCTGCAGAGACTGCACGGATAAAGGTTGATTTACCTGCGTTTGGCATGCCAAGCAAGCCCACATCAGCCAGTACTTTCAGCTCAAGACGGATTTCACGGAATTCGCCTTTGGTACCATGCGTACATTTACGCGGAGAACGGTTGGTTGATGATTTGAAGTGCGTATTACCCAAACCACCTTGGCCGCCATGTGCCACTAATACTTTCTGGCCGTCTTCAACCAGATCGCCAATAATATCGCCAGATTCTGAATCGACGATAGTTGTTCCCACAGGAACTTTTAAAATAACTGATTCGCCACCACGACCAGCACAGTTTGCGCCAGCACCGTTTTTACCACGTTCAGCGCGAAATTTACGGGTATAACGATAATCTACAAGGGTACTCGTGTCGTCGTCAGCCTGAATATAAATGCTGCCGCCACGACCACCATCACCACCATCTGGACCACCAAATGGTACGAACTTTTCACGGCGAAAACTGGCTACGCCATTGCCACCGTCGCCAGCCTCTACGGTAATGACTGCTTCATCAACAAAGCGCATAATGCCAATCCTCTAAAAACTTTAAAAACCGCCTATTCTGCCATATTTTAAAGCATTTCTCGACTATATTTATTCACTATTCCATGAAGATCATGCATTTCAAGCAGATTTTTTTTGAGCTTGTATCAAAATTTTAAAAGTACAATCCAGCTTGAATTGATCGTCTGATGTACATATAGCTCGCAATGCTAAGTTGATTGTTTTTTGTTATTTCTGCTTGGCGTAACATCTTCATATAGTGCAATTCTTTCAATCAGAGTTTTTGTTATGTCAAATCCTAAGGAAAGGAATACTCTCAGCCCATTGTCATCACAATTTGTTTTATTGATGGCACTTGCCTGTGGTTTATGTGCAGGATCAGCATATTTTAATCAACCGCTTATCTATTCGATTGAAAAAGGTTTAGGCATTAGCACCAGTGAAGCTGGTTTGACTGTAGTGATTGCACAAATTGGCTATGTTTTAGGTTTAATGCTCTTGGTCCCACTAGGTGACTTTTTAAATAAGCGCAAACTCATTGTTAGCTTAATGGTCTTTGCTGCTCTTTCTCAGATTTTATTATCGTTAAGTAGCAACTTAAGCACGCTGTATCTATTTACCCTTTGTGCGACGTTCGGCGCAATTTCGGCACAAGTCCTAATTCCTTTTGCATCGAGTATTAGCCCACCCGAATCCAGCGCAGCCACTGTAGGTAAACTCATGAGCGGCTTGGTCATGGGCATCATTTTATCGCGAACATTTGCAGGCTTTGTATCGACCTATTGGTCCTGGAATGCTGTGTATTTCACCAGTGGTATCATCACTTTAGGTTTTGCGATGATCATGTGGAAAAAACTTCCGAACACGACGCCGCAAGCAGGTTTAACAATGATAGGAATTTACCGCTCGTTGTTTATCATTGCTCAAAATAATCCACATCTGATTCGTCGTGCCTGTGCTGGTGCTTTGGGTTTTGGTATTTTGTCGATGATTTTTACCTCTATGACTTTTGTCTTAGGCAGTGCGCCATATTACTTTACTGATTTTGAAATTGGTCTGTTTGGCTTGCTTGGTGTGATCGGGATTTATTCATCAAGTTGGTCGGGTAAAATTGTGGGACAAGGTAGACAAAACTTTGTAGCAAAACTCTGTATTGCTTTGATGTTTTTCTCAACTATCCCTCTATTTTTTGCCCAGCAAAATATCGTGATTTATGCGATTGGCGTACTCATGGCATATTTTGGTTTAACAGCATTTCACGTGCTCAATCAAAATTTGGTCTATCGGATTGATCTTAAATCCCGTTCGCGAATTAATGCGGTGTATATGACGATTTACTTTACTGGTGCAGCTATAGGTTCACTCGGTGCAGTATATGCCTGGCAGCATTTTGGTTGGATGGGTTGTGTGATTCTAGCTTTGGTTTTTTCGATTGGAATTTTACTGATTGATCGGTGGGATTTTAATAAGATGGTTAAAAATTAAGTGTTTTATGAGGAATAAATCGAATGGTTTATTCCTTTTCTCATTACTAATTAAAAATTTAATGTTTTTCGATATAACGCATATTCGTACATCTCCTCAATCAATTCATCAAGTTTTTCAGAAAATGCTATCCTAAAAAACTGATGATAGATTTCCTCATTATTTATTCCATATATATGCGAGTCAATTTTGCTAGCAAGCTCACGATATTCGTCGATCAGTTTTCCTAATTTTTTATTATCTTGATTAAAATTTATAAAACTCAAAGCATCATTTATATTTTGCCTTAGGGGACTTAAAGAACCCCATATCCTTCTGATTTCACATGGCTCGATTTTAGGACCTAAAAATTTTTTTATCATTTCATTATCTAATTCATTTAAATAGTTATTAAGTACAAGCGCCAGAAGCTTATTAGTTTGAGCTTTATATTCCTTTAAATAAATTATTAAATCTTTAGATTGAGCAGCAATTAATTCACTGCCTTTTTGCTCTCGCCAATTCGTGTAAGTCATTAAGACCGCTATTGGAGCAAATATCCCCGCCGACCAAAGCAAAAGATTTGTCGCTAAAGTAATATCAACTTCTAAACTTTTAAAAATTGCATAAATAGCGATGCATAAGGTTAAGATAATTGCGTAGACTGCTAACACTGTCGCAATCAAATTTTCTGATTTTTTCATCTATTGCTTCCCCAAAAGCAATTTAATTTTTATTTAGCAACACGCTCTTTATTTTCTAAAATTTCTGGCAAACTCCGCTCTACCCAGCCAATCAAATAATTTATTTTTTCTGCCGCTTGCGAACCGGTAATGGTCAATTGATATTCCACTTTAGGGGGCACAACCGGATAAACCGTTCTTAAAATAAAACCATCTTGCTCCAGCATTTTTAAGGTTTGTGCCAGCATCTTTTCACTGACCCCTTCAATTCGCTGCTTCAGCTCACTAAAGCGATGTACGCCTTCACTTAAACAGCGTAATACCAGCACTGACCATTTATTGGTGAGATGTTCCAGTATTTCACGGGATGGACATTCATTGGATAGCACCTGCCCCAGTAATGGACTGATTGCATATTTGGTCATTGAAGAGTTCCTTTCTTGATCACAATTTTAGTTATTACTTACTATTTTTAATGTACTTACCATTTGTAAGCTAACAGATTCATATGGACGTATCAAGGTGAATTTTCCATCAATTAAAGGATATGATTTGATAAAGCTGATTTGTCACCTTTATCTTCCACAATAAAAAAAGAGCCTCAAAAGAGGCTCTTTTTTAGATAACTTCTACAAATTATGCATTTGTTTCAGCAGGAACTTTTGGATAGCTTACGCCGCCCATTTGTTCAGCAATGCGAAGTACCTGGCAGCTATAACCCACTTCGTTATCATACCAAACGTAGCAAGTTAAACGGTTGCCTGAAGTGATTGTCGCTTGAGCGTCAAATACACCTGCAGTACGAGAACCGATAAAGTCAGAAGATACAACTTCAGTAGAGTTTGTATAACCGATTTGACCTTGAAGGTTAGAATTGATTGAGATTTGGCGAATGTATTCATTTACTTCATCACGATCAACTTCTTTGTCTAAAGTCAGGTTCAGAATTGCAAGAGATACGTTTGGCGTAGGAACACGTACAGAGTTACCAGTCAACTTGCCTTTCAGTGCAGGAAGTGCTTTCGCAACCGCTTTAGCAGCACCAGTCTCAGTGATAACCATGTTCAATGTTGCAGCACGGCCACGACGGTCAGCTTTGTGGTAGTTGTCGATCAGGTTCTGGTCGTTTGTGAACGAGTGAACTGTTTCAACGTGACCATTGATCACTGTGTATTTGTCGTTTAACACTTTCAGTGTTGGAGTGATCGCATTGGTAGTACAGCTTGCAGCAGAGATGATTTGGTCTTCATCAAGGATGTCAGCCTGGTTCACACCAAATACAACGTTCTTCATGTCACCTTTACCAGGTGCAGTCAGAATTACGCGAGCAGCGCCTGGGCATTTCAGGTGTTGAGCAAGACCTTCAGCATCACGCCATTTACCAGTGTTATCGATCACTAAAGCATTTTCGATACCGTATGCAGTGTAATCCACTTCAGATGGATTAGATGCATAGATCACTTTGATGAACTGACCGTTTGCAATGATTGCTTCGTTTTCTTCATCTACAGAAATCGTACCCGCGAATGGACCATGGATTGAGTCACGACGCAATAAAGACGCACGTTTTTCAAGGTCACCATCAGATGACTTACGAACTACGATTGCTTTCAGGTTCAAGCCACGGCCTAGACCTGACTGGCTGATCATCAAACGGGCAAGGATACGACCGATACGACCGAAACCGTAAAGCACAACGTCTTTACCTTCTACAGAAGTTGCATTGCCTTCAAGTGATTTCACAGCGTCAGCAACGAATGCGTTAACATCACCACCTTTTGCTTTGAATTCAACAGCAAGTTTGCCTAGATCAATTTCAGCAGTACCGATGTTTTCCACTTTTGCCAATGCTTCAAGGATTGGGAAAGTGTCTACAACAGAAAGCTCAACGTCTAATACGCGAGTACGACGATGCGCTTTAAGGATCTGGATTACAGAACGGTTAATTAAAGAGCGACCGTAAACTGTAGCTACGATATTTTTTTCACGATATAACTGACCTACTAGGGCAATCATACGTTCCGCAAGTTCTTCACGGTTTTTCCAACGACCTTGGTGCTCTGCATGGAGGGCAACGATAGTGTCTTTGCTCACAGATACGTCCTCTAATTAATTGTAAATCTAAGCATAAATTTCAAAACCCGATAATTGTAATGGAATTGGCCGCAAGTTTGAATCAAAAGCTGATTAACTCTGGCCGAAAATCCGATATATTCACTATAAATTTTGAAAATAATTGTAATTAGTCAGATGATTTTGCATTTAAAATTTGAAAAATCATCTATTCCCTGTAAAAACCAGATTTTTGTTAAATGTTGTTTATTCAGCCAAATTTATCATTCAAGAATCTAAACGTTTCTGATAACGCTCTAAATTTTGTGCTAGTGTCAGGCGTCTTTTTCGTTGTTCAACAATGTGTAGTATACCTTCAATTACCAACAATACGACGGCCAGCCAGATCGGAAGATAGGTCAGCCATTCGCCGGCTTCAACCCGCTCCCCTAATGCCATAGACGCAAAAGCCAAAAGTACTGGCTCCAGATAGCTCAGCAGACCAAAAATTACGAAAGGCAGATAACGGCTTGCCAGAATATAACTACCTAAGCCTAAAGCACTTAAGAAGCCCAAACCCAACACTGCCAAGATGAGATGAGGGAAACTGACCATAAGCTTGAGAGAATCGCTATGTACAAAGCCCAGATAGAAAGCCACTGGCAGAATCAGACACAAGTCCCACCAGAATCCACCCAAGTGATCCGTACCAAAGCGACGGCGCAGGAAGAAATACAGTGGATAAGCCAAAGCCACATAGACCGTTTCCCAGGCGATCGAACCGATTCGCCAGATTTCATGTCCCACACCTAATATGGCCAGTGCGACTGCTGCCATCTGCCAGCGCGATAGTTTTTCCTTATAAAGCACACATCCGACCAGCACCATGACTAAGGGCAACAGGAAATATCCTAGGGATACCTGTAAACCGCGGCCATTAATTGGTCCCCATAAAAAGAGCCACAACTGTGTCGTACATAACAGGGAACTGATGATCAACCAGAGCAGAAAAGCAGGTTGTTTGAGAATGCGTTTTAAAATTTGAGTGATATGGCTGAGGTCACCTGACCACCACATGAACGCAGTCAAAAATGGAATGGTCGCCAACATCCGCCAGGCAAAGGTCTGTTCACTGTCTAAAGGCTGCAAAAATGGCGTGAATATATAAAGAACACCAAATACTACTGATGCCAATACCGATAATGCAATGCCTTTATACATGCTTCAAACCCAAGATCATTCCAGCGCATTATAACGATTAGTCTAAAATAAAGCTTGAAGATTCATCTGCCCAAAGGCCAAAGGTAATTACAAGGCAAAATACATAATTTAAAAAAGAGAAGGATTAAAAAAACCATGCCGAAGCATGGTTTTTTTAAATAACCCGAGTGGCCTTTTATTTTCTTGCCTGTTGGGTCTGTTTAGTATGAATTACATCACTCAAATCATAACCCACAGATTGCGCATATTGCAGGTATTCATTCACCACATTCTGATCCAGTTGAGGATCACGTGACAATACCCACATATATTTACGTTTAGGCTCGCCGACCAGTACGGTTTGATAATTATCGTCCAGTTTTAATACCCAATAATCGCCACGGCCCACTGGTAACCAGCGAATAAACTCTGGCAAGAAACTTACCTTAAGCTTGGTGTTATAAGGTGCATTCTGAATGTATGCCTCACCTACGGATTGAGTCACCTGACCATTTTTCTGGATACAGCGGTTATCTACATTAACGTTACCATTTTCATTTAATGTATACGTCGCCGTAACGTCACGATCACACTTGTTCTGGAATGTAAGTGGCTTACGAGCCACTTCATACCAAGTGCCCAGATAACGGTCCAATTCAACTTTCTCTACAGTGGGTAAAGAATCGTTCTTGGCATAAGCCATGGTTGCAGCCCCGAGTCCAAGTAGAACTACACCACCCACTGCAATTTTTGCAAGTTTCAATCCCGCATGAGGGAGATTATTTTTAGTTGTCATACGATACCTATTTGATCAGGACAAAATTTTCAACATGAATATTTCGTACTTACAATAGCGGCATCCGCAGACATACTTTGTAGCATTATGTTAGGTTTGTTATTGATTTTACGTAATTTAAATCTGTAATTTACACACAGACCTAACTTAACATCTGCGCTTTTAAACGTAAAATTTCATCCCGTATACGTGCAGCCTGCTCAAACTGCAGCTCTTTTGAAGCCTTGAGCATTTCTTTTTCCAGTTTATTGATATGCTTCGCGAACATCTTCGGATCGGCCATGATATGGCGCTCATCTGCACTAATCGCACGGGCCTGATCGGAAGCTTTCAGCTCAATAGTTTCATCATCCAGCACTTCGCCTGTATCAATTTCCTTAATCACCTGACGTACTGCACTACGTGGTGTAATGCCATGCTCTTCATTAAACTGGATCTGTTTGGCACGACGGCGTTCAGTCTCATCAATAGCTTTTTGCATAGAATCGGTAATGCGATCCGCATACAAAATCGCTTTACCTTTCAAGTTACGCGCTGCACGACCAATGGTCTGGATCAGTGAACGCTCTGAACGCAGGAAACCTTCTTTATCCGCATCCAAAATCGCAACCAGTGAAACTTCTGGCATATCTAGACCTTCACGCAGCAGGTTAATGCCGACCAGAACATCGTGCACACCGGTACGCAGCTCATGAATAATTTTCACACGCTCAACAGTATCAATATCGGAGTGCAAATAGGCCACCTTGATTCCATATTCTTTTAAATAGGACGTCAGGTCTTCTGCCATACGCTTGGTCAATGTCGTTACCAGCACACGTTCATTCATTTCCTTACGGATATTGATTTCAGACAATACATCATCGACCTGCGTCAAGACTGGACGGATTTCAATTTCCGGATCAATCAGACCGGTTGGACGAACCACCTGCTCGACCACCTGTTCAGATTTTTCCAGTTCATATCTTGCAGGTGTGGCACTGACGTACACGGTCGTCGGTACAATACGTTCCCATTCCTCAAATTTCATTGGACGGTTATCCAGCGCACTTGGCAAGCGGAAACCGTAATTCACCAGATTTTCTTTACGGGAACGGTCACCTTTGTACATGGCTCCAATTTGTGGAACAGTCACGTGCGATTCATCGATAATCAGCAAGGCATCATCGGGTACATAATCAAAAAGCGTCGGCGGTGCTTCGCCTGCCGGACGGCCCGATAAATGACGTGAATAGTTTTCGATCCCGTTGGTATAACCAAGCTGCTGCATCATTTCTAGATCATAACGGGTACGCTGCTCGATCCGCTGAGCTTCCAGCAACTTGTCATTTTCACGGAAAAAGACCAGACGTTCTTTTAACTCATCTCGAATCGTTTCAATCGCGCGAGCCAAATTGTCTTTCGGTGTTACATAGTGACTTTTAGGATAGATCGTGACACGCGGCACTTTACGGATCATTTTCCCGGTTAAAGGATCAAACCAGCGAATGGAGTCGACTTCATCATCAAACAGCTCAATCCGGATGGCATCCTGATCCGATTCGGCAGGGAAAATATCAATAATCTCACCACGAATACGATACGTACCGCGCAGGAATTCCAGTTCATTACGGGAATACTGCATTTCAACCAGACGGCGAATAATATCATCACGTCCAATACGGTCGCCTTCGACCACATGCAGCAACATGCTCATATAGGCATTCGGATCACCCAGACCGTAAATCGCAGACACTGAAGCGACAATAATTGCGTCGCGACGTTCTAAAAGTGCACGGGTGGCCGAAAGACGCATCTGGTCAATGTGGTCATTAATTGCCGCATCTTTCTCGATAAAGGTATCTGAAGATGGTACATAGGCTTCTGGCTGATAGTAGTCATAATAACTGACAAAATATTCAACCGCATTATTCGGGAAAAATGCTTTAAATTCGCCGTAGAGCTGTGCAGCCAGCGTTTTGTTATGGGCCATGACAATAGTCGGACGCTGGGTACGGGCAATGACATTGGCCATAGTATAGGTTTTACCTGAACCGGTAACCCCCAGCAAAAGCTGATCGTGATAGCCTTTTTCTATACCCTTGACCAGCTTTTCAATGGCCTGTGGCTGATCGCCAGCAGGTTGATAATTGGTCACCAGTTCAAAGGGTTGTTTATCACTCATAGCTTTAATCATTTCACTGCGGATATCGACTCAATTTATTATGGGGGTAAAACTGAATTACTCAATCCCTATCCAGGTTTCTGTTTAGTAAAATAAAACAGTATCATTGTCATTATTTTATAGTGCTTTACTTTACTTAGATTTAATGAATAAGGTACAGATCAATCCAAATCAATTTTGAATTATGCAACAATCAATATAAAATTGAGATCTTTAAAAATTATAAAAAATTGGCAGGATAATGAAAGATAAAGAGTATCGTGAAATCATGACTAAGAATCAGTTTCGCTATATGGGCACAATCATATTTTGTTTGGGCCTTTTCTATTTAGTTAGCGTTATTTACTTTCTTATTCAAAAACACTTTTTTTAAAACTCACCCATGAGTATCACTTGTGCAAAAGAATAAATTAAGCATTTTCAGACAACAACTTTATTTAGGTTTACTCGGTATGCTGTTTTGGATCATGGGTGGAATATTGTCCTATCTGTTTGGCTAGTCCTGCATAATAATACCTTGACCCTTATTCAATTCAAAGGCAACATGAAGCTAATCAGGACATCGAATAAAAAAGCCATGACTTACCATTATCACGATGAAAGTATTGTTAAATCTCTGCCAGAAAATACGGTATTTGTTTTCGGAAGCAACTTGGCTGGACAACATGCCGGAGGAGCAGCCAGAACAGCTTATGAGCATTTTGGGGCGGTCATGGGGGTTGGTCGTGGCTGGGCAGGTCAAAGTTATGCCATTCCGACTATGAATGAGCATTTGCAACAGATGCCTCTCTCACAAATCCAGCACTATATTGATGACTTCAAGATTTACACCAAGAACCATCCTAAAATTAAATATTTTATTACTTCGGTCGGTTGTGGCATTGCTGGTTATAAAGTCGAAGAGATCGCTCCAATGTTCAAAGGCATTTCTCACAATGTCATTTTTCCGCAATCTTTCCGGCCTTTTGTAGAAAAAGCGCTTCCGAAAATTACGTCGCAATTCCTGCATACCATCTTTCGGGATTCGGTGATTTTTACTCCGGCAACAGATGAGCTGATTGATGTTCTGGCACTGACCGACAATGAAAAGAGTCTGGCCAAGATTCTGCTTAACACTCAGATTTATCCGGTCGACAGCAATGGCCGTGATCGTGTATTTGAGATTGAAGATATTCTGCATAACCTGAATGGCAAGATTTTTGATTTCCAGAATAATTCTGAAGGTTCCATGCTGTTTGGTGCTGTGATTTTGGCACTTCTGGAACTTTATAATATCAATGAAAAAGACTTTATTGATGTCTGGAAAGGTGATCGTGAGATTGCCCCACCAAAACCTGAAAATAAAGCACGTAAAACAGTTCGCTAAGGTAGCTCCCAAATTTTACTCATAAAAAAGCCATGAACTTCATGGCTTTTTTATTTTTTAACGTTTGCCCATTGAACGGCGTGTACCACGAGGTGGCATCCAGGTCCGGTCGGCATAACGCTGCGGTTTAGGTCGTAGATCTTCCAGAACCTCATCTGAAGCAGATTGTTCTGCTTGTTTTAATGGAAACGGTAAATTAACCAAGGGCTTTTTCTTGGGAGAATTTTGGGAGCTCATGCGCAATACTCAATAATTTATGCGGCTATTGTACAAAAAAACTCTATCTGCTGTGTAGCATCGGTTAGCTAAATTTATTCAAGCTTTTTCTAGTAGGTTTTGAGCAGAAAATTTTCTGATTTCTTGTACAAATCACGTCCAGGATAGAAAGCTTAAATCATTATTTAAAACTTAGATTAATGAGAAAAATGTTACCCACTTATTATTCTATTACTTCGATAAAACTGAAAATTTTATAAAAATTAATATCCTATTTATCTTCACTATTCATAATAATTTTTACATAAATATATATTTTATTAATACAATTTATACAAATTTTGGCATTTTTTACTTTCTGTTAACTTTTCACTACTCGTTCTGTAACTGTGTAAATTGGTGAGATTTAACTAAATTGTTCAATAGAAAAACAAATAACTAGCACGGACAAGGAGTCCTCTGAACAATGAAGACAATCATGGTATGCATGGCAGGTCTAGCCACACTACCCCTGCTTGCACATGCAGAATCCCCATATTTCAGCCTACAGGATGGCGATGGCTTTAAGCGATTTTCCGTTTCAGTCGGTGCACTGCATGTCATGCCACAAGGAAAAGCACAACCATTTGCGGTAAATACAGCAGTTCAAGATGGTGAAACGGCTAAAGTTGGTGACATCTCGATCGCTGCAGTCAAGGGCAATCTTGATCCTGCTATGGAGTCGAATCTTTCAACCGGCTTCATTAACCTCATCGATGGCTTAGGCGGAAAAACTTTATCTGGCAATTTAAGTGGCAGTGCAGAGATTTATGGCTTGGAAAGCTGGAATAATGCTGGAACAGGTCTGGAAGCTGATGATGTCACTACACTCGGGATCATGACCAACTATTTCTTTACCGACAATGTCTCACTGGAAATAAAAGCCGGCATTCCTCCCAAAGTCGACTTGCAAGGTAAAGGCAAGATTTATGCACCATTCTCTGCAATGGCAACGCCAAGTATTGATTTAATTCCTCAAATACCGGGTGGCATTGATTTACCGAGTATTGACTTAAAAAATGACATCCCGATTACGGATCTGGAAGCATATGGACCGGCAGCATCTGCACGTGCCTGGACCCCGGCTTTTGAATTTCAGTACCATTTTGGCAAAACAGGTGTCAATAAATTCCGTCCTTATGTCGGGCTTGGACTCATGTATGCCTATTTCAATGAACTGGAAATCAATTCAAGTACTGAACAAGACCTGATTAAAGCCGGTCATATGATTGCCAACATTAAGGAAGGCAAAGCTGGCGCTTCTCTAGATGGGATAGAAAGTAGTGCTAATCCAAAAGTTGATCTGGAAGCGTCTGATACTTTTGCTCCTGTCGCGACTGTCGGCTTCACTTATGACTTTAATGATACCTGGTTCGCGGTAGGTTCTGTATCTTATGCTCATCTGAAAAATGACACCACGATTACGGTAACAGATGCAAATCTAGGTGAACTGATTCGCTCCAAAGCCGATATTGAAGTCAATCCAATTCTGGCCTATGCCGGATTCGGGATGCGTTTCTAATCAATTAATTCTTTCATTAAAAAAACTGAATACTTCAGGACAACGGCTACGGCCGTTGTTCTGTTTTCTGACGTTCTATGCAGCTATAAAAAAAATTTATCGTTTGATTAATTTTTATTTTATCGCCTCTCTAGGTTGAATCGAATACTATACCTATCAACTTTATATGCATGAATGACTTATGGCTGACAGTCAATTTTCCAGAACCCTGATTTTTATGCTGATTGGCGCTGCCATTATTCTGGCTTTATCTTTGGGGATTCGTCATGCATTTGGCCTGTATCTGGTGCCAATGAGTGAAGAATTTGGCTGGGGTCATAATGTCTTTAGTTTAGCCATTGCCATGCAGAACCTGATCTGGGGTGCTGTTCAGCCCATTACTGGTGCCTTCGCTGATAAATATGGCAGCAAGATTGTTGTTGCCATTGGCGGTGCCTTATATGCGCTTGGCCTGTTATTGATGGCTGTCAGTTCAACCGGATTATTGTTGAATCTCAGCGTCGGGCTGATTTTAGGTCTGGCCTTGTCTGCCACCTCTTTCCCGGTTTTATTATCTGCGGTTGGACGAGCTGCACCACCTGAAAAACGCAGTCTGGCAATGGGGATTGCCAGTGCAGCAGGCTCCTTCGGCCAGTTTATTATGCTGCCTTCAACGCTATTACTTTTACAGAATGTCGGCTGGTCAGCAGCACTTGTCGTCAGCGCAATTTTAATCGCTTTGATTGTACCTTTGGCCTGGATGCTAAAAGCCCCGATGTATGTCGATCCAAATGCCATATCTACGCCGAATAAGGTATCACTCAGCTTTAAAGATATTTTAGTCGTAGTCAAAAACCATAAGCCATTCTGGTTTCTGGCGATGGGCTTTTTTGTCTGTGGCTTTCAGGTGGTCTTTATCGGGATTCACCTGCCAGGCTATCTGATTGATCATGGTTTCAATGCTACAACTGGTACCATTTTTCTGGCGCTGGTCGGCCTGTTTAATGTTGTCGGTACCTATACGGCTGGTTGGCTCGGTGGAAAATATTCCAAACCACGTCTGCTAATGGGCTTATACGGTCTACGCGGGCTTGCAATTATCGCCTTTCTGATGCTGCCTTTAAGCACCTGGACGGTCTATGCGTTTGGTGTCATCATGGGATTATTATGGCTTTCTACCGTACCACTGACCAACGGTATTGTTGCCAATATGTTTGGCGTGAAATATCTGACCATGCTCAGCGGGATTGTATTCTTTACCCATCAGGTCGGTTCATTCTTTGGCGGCTGGCTCGGCGGTGTAAACCATGACATGAGTGGCAATTATAATGCGGTATGGATGCTGTCGATTGCCTTAAGTATTTTTGGTGTACTGGTGCACTTATGGGTAAATGAGGAGCAAATCGTACATGACTGATTCCACCTTTCTGCTCAAGCTTTCCATTGCGATAGCAATGGTACTTCTCCTCGCTATTTCTCTATTGCTCTGGAGCCAGACTCCAGAACTGTTTGAGTACTTTAATCAGGCTTTTTGCGCACACTGATTGTCAAATATTTGACATTTTTCAGCAGCTTTAGGACTTTGTTTTGCCATTTTAATTAAAAGATATCAAATCAATCATTTAGATATTTTTATTAATTTTTTCATAAGTTTAGCAATTCTTTTGATTTTATTTTTGCTCTGGTTTTTTTTAGATTTTCTGCAACAAGAAAATTCAGAGACTTTCCAATGACAAGCTTGACCCAACTTTCACAAGCCATTCACGATGCACCACGCTGGCATCAGCAAGATCAGTTCCAGAATACTGATGAAATCAAAATTGTCCCGCAGGCAGATCAAGCCCTAGGCGCAGTGGTTTATGGCCTCGATGCCCGTAAAGCCCAATCTGGCGAAACCATCCTGCGTCTGAAGCAGGCTCTGGCTGAACATTTGATCCTGATCTTTAAGAATCAAAGTCTGGATGATCTACAGTATCTGGCATTTGCCACCTATTTCGGTTCGATTTTCCGTCCAGATGCCGACACGCCAGTGCTGGCTTCTAAAACAGATACGGGCACTCCACCTGATGTCGTACCAGTTTCCAATGCAGTCGGTCAAGGGGATTACACCGGTCATGGTGAACTTGCACCGCATGCCGATCACCAGTGGACACCGTTACCTTCTTTTGGCTCTTTACTCTATGCCATTGAACTGCCAAAAGACGGTGGCCAGACGTCCTGGATCAATACCATCAAGGCTTATGAAGCCTTAGATGAAAAAACCAAAGCAAAAATCGATCAGTTACAGCTCATTACCTATAATCCATTTGTACGCTTCCAGAGCAATAAAGGTGGTAATGCGTATGCGGGAAATATGCCAAAATATCGCTTTAAAGATCAGCCAATTTTAAGTCATGCCTATCCGCACCCACTGGTACGCACCCATCCTGAATCTGGCCGTAAAGCACTTTGGTTAAATACCCATACTGAAGTTGAATTAGTGAATTATGACGATCAGGCAGGTAGTGAACTGATTGCAAAATTACGTGAGCATGTCTTAAAACCTGAATTCGCTTATGAGCACCATTGGGAAGCAGGCGATATCGTGTTCTGGGACAATCAGGTTACTCTACATTCACGCCGTCCTTTCCCTGCTGATCAGCGCCGTTTATTAAAACGTATCAGCCTGGCAGGTAGTCGTCCATTTTAATCACCATAAAAATATAATAAAGAGAAAGGTCATTTAAGCCTTCGACAATAACGACTCATCATGTAGATTTTCCGCCATTGAGGAATGACCGCCTCAATGGTTTTATTTTTAAATTTTTAGTCATCCTATTTTGGGAATATCAGGATAGAGGTTTTAAATTAAATTTTTTAAAAATACAGCTTTTAACAAAATCGGCAATCGGATTACTTTTTCTCACTCAAACTGCCTAGTGTATTTTTCCTTTTCTGCTTAGCGTATTAAAAAACAAGCCATTGCCATAGCTGCAAAAAGGAGAAAAAAATGAACGAGATTCAGTTTTCAGATTGTGTTCGTGCATGTATGACCTGCTCTCTGGCCTGTACCAACTGTGCCAGTGCCTGCCTGAAAGAAGAACATTTAGAAATGATGCGGGAATGTATCCAGCGCTGTCTGGACTGTGCTGATCTGTGTCAGCTCTGCGCCCGCATGCAACAAAAGCAATCTCCATTTATCAAAGAGATTTGCGAGCTATGCGCTAAAGCTTGCGATTATTGTGTAGAAGAATGTGGCCATCATGAGGATGATCATTGCCAGCAATGTGCAGAAGCTTGCCGTCGCTGTGCTGAAGAATGCCGCAAAATGGCAGCTTAATCACTAGACTTACTGACCAGATTGAACTTTTTCAATCTAAAAAATAAAAAACCCGCAAGCCAAACTTACGGGTTTTTGATCCAACCTGAATAAATCAGATTAGAACAAACGGTTCATACCATTCAAGGTTGCCACACGGTAAGCTTCTGCCATCGTTGGATAGTTGAATGTAGTTTCTACAAAATACTTGATCGTATTGTTAGGACTGTTCATCACAGCCTGACCAATATGGATAATCTCCGAAGCGTTATTACCAAAGCAATGCACACCCAGAACTTCCAGCGTATCGCGATGGAACAGGATTTTTAATTCACCAACCGTATCACCGGTAATCTGTGCACGTGCCAGATGACGGAAAGATGCCTGCCCCACTTCATACGGGATTTTTTCTTCAGTCAACTGCTGCTCAGTTTTACCGATTGAAGAGATTTCCGGAATGGTATAAATACCAGTCGGAATATCAGTCACGGGTGCAACATCTTGCTCACCGCTCATGTTAGCACCTGCGCAACGACCTTGGTCATAGGCAGCAGAAGCCAATGATGGCCAGCCAATCACGTCACCTGCAGCATAGATATTTTCGACTTCAGTCTGATACTGCTCATTCACGGTTAATTGACCACGACTGTTTGGTTTCAGACCAATATTTTCAAGGCCTAAACCATCAGTATTCCCTGAACGTCCGTTACACCACAGAATAGCATCAGCTTTAATTTTCTTGCCGCTTTGTGTATGCAGAACCACATAATCATCAGAAGTTTCAAGGAAGTCGATCTGTTCATTATGACGGATCAATACACCCTGTTCACGTAAGTGATAAGACAGTGCATCGGAAATTTCGTCATCCAGATAGCTGAGCAGTTTTGGTTGAGTATTGATCAGGTCAACCTTATGTCCCAGACCAATAAAGATCGATGCATATTCACAGCCAATCACACCTGCACCATAAATAATGATTTTTTGGATTGAGAAATCCAGATCCAGAATTTTATCTGAATCAAATACACGTGGATGATTGAAATCAAGAATTTCTGGGCGGTATGGACGTGAACCGGTCGCAATCACCAGTTGCTGGAACATAATAGTTTCTTTTATACCATCTGGTGTAAATACAAAGATCGTATTTGCGTCTTGAATGTAAGCACGACCATGATAGATATCAATCTTGTTACGGTCATAAAAACGTGAGTGAGTATCCACCTGCTGCTGAATCACTTTATGTGCATTGCGCAGTACCTGTTTCATGGTGAATTGTTTCCATTCACCTACTTTTTGAAACATTGGATCACGTTGATAACGGATAATGCTGGATACCGTTTGACGCAATGCCTTACTTGGAATCGTACCTACGTGAGTACAGTTACCACCCAGCTGTTCACGCATATCCACAATTGCAACACGCTTACCAGATTTGGCAAGTTTCATTGCCGCGCCTTCGCCCGCAGGGCCTGAACCTAGAACTACCGCATCGTACTTAACGAAAGTCCCACTAACGACCTCTTTTTTACGTGGCATTCAACGCTCCTTAAAATTAAAAAATTTTGCTTTAATCTACGCTATATTATGACGTAATTGCTGCCAATTTGGTGTATTTAACTTACATATATTGTGTGATAAGAACATTTTTTAAATGAATAATCCTTTTCGCCCTATTTCACCCGAGTTTCGTTATAATTAAAAAAGTGTTAACTTTGATTTATCTCCCTCCTTCAAAACAGTGGAAAAGTTATATATGTCTGAAAACCGTAAACCTGAACAGGGTATCAAACTTCGCGGCGCAGAAAAGGTCGCCCGTATTCCTGTAAAAGTTGTTCCTACGGTTGAAACGCCACGTAAGCCGGACTGGATCCGCGTGAAAATGGCCGCTCCCGAGGAAGTTCAGCGTATTAAAACTACACTTCGTCAGCAAAAACTGCATACCGTATGTGAAGAAGCTGCCTGTCCGAACCTGCCTGAATGTTTTGGTGGGGGTACAGCAACCTTTATGATTATGGGTGATATTTGTACGCGTCGCTGTCCGTTCTGTGATGTGGCACATGGTCGTCCAAATGCACTTGATCCGGATGAACCGCGTCATATGGCAGAAACGATTGCCAACCTGGGTCTGAAATATGCAGTCATCACTTCAGTTGACCGTGACGACCTGCTAGATGGCGGTGCACAGCATTTTGTCGATTGTATTAAAGAAGCTCGTGCATTAAGTCCAAAGACTTTGCTAGAAATTCTGGTACCTGATTTCCGTGGTCGTATGGACATCGCTTTACGCATCATGACTGAATGTCCACCAGACGTGTTTAACCACAACATTGAAACTGTGCCACGTCTGTATAAAGCCATGCGTCCAGGTTCTGATTATCAGCACTCTTTAAATCTGTTGAAAATGTTTAAAGATTATTGCCCAGAAATTCCAACCAAATGTGGTTTGATGGTCGGTATTGGTGAAACTGAAGAAGAAGTTCTCGCTCTGTTAGATGACCTGAAAGCGCATGACGTGGATTATGTAACAATTGGCCAGTATCTACAGCCATCTAAACAGCATGCACCAATCGACCGTTTTGTAACGCCAGAAGAATTTGAACGTTATGCAGAACATGGCCGTAAGCTTGGCTTTAAGAATATCTGGTCAGCACCGATGGTACGTTCAAGTTACTTTGCGGATCGTCAATACTATGGCGAACCGGTTCCAGAAGTACGCCGTAAAGTTGATCCAGCGAAAAAAATCGCTGTACAGGCAATTGAAGCTTAAAATGCCTTAGATCAAAGCCCTCTCAAGTAGAGGGCTTTTTTATGCCTAACTAAATTTATATTTGTTCACTTTTTAATTATTTTAACTACCCTCTCTTAAAGATTAAGTTATTACTTATCTTCACATTTCTTTGCGTGTTCTCACTTGAAGACTGTGCATTTTTCAAACAATCTCAAAAACAGATAAAACACTTCAATATATCGTTGAAATATTTAATAACGATCGTTCTCACAACAACAATTGTGAATTTGCCAGTTGCTTAAGCGATGTAAAAAAATTGATCAAGTCTTATGAAGACACCTTAGGGAGATCGGCAGCATCACAATTGTATGACCCTGGAGAAATATAACAATGCTATTTATTTTCGCCGTACTTCTTCTCATTGCCAGTTTATGGGCGATTTTCTTTTTTCAACTCTCCCGTACCACTGGTGCAATTACCCTGATTGTCATGTCAGTGGTTTGTGCCTTTATCAGTCCTTGGTCACTGATTCTGGGTATTCCCCTGATCCTGATCAGTCTGGTCGTCATGATCGAACCTTTGCGTATGTCTTTCATTTCCAGGCCAGCCTATAAGGCATTAGCGGATGCCATGCCGAGCATTAGCCCGACAGAACGTGAGGCTCTTGATTCCGGCACCAGCTGGTGGGAAAAAGAACTCTTTATGGGTGCGCCGAACTGGGAAACCTTTAATAGCTATCCCTATCCAAAACTTTCCGTTGAAGAACAGGCATTCTTGGATAACGAAGTCGAAACACTGTGTAGCATGCTCGATGAATGGGAAATTCATGAGAAGAAAATGCTGCCTGAACATATCTGGCAATATATTAAAGATAACGGTTTCTTGGGACTAATCATTCCCAAAGAATACGGCGGTCGTGCCTTTAGTTCCTTTGCTCAAAGCCGGGTGATGAGCAAAATTTCTTCACGCTCTCTCACTGCTGCTGTGAGCTGTATGGTGCCTAACTCACTTGGGCCGGGTGAGTTGTTACTACATTATGGTACCGATGAGCAAAAAGATCGTTATTTACCCGGTCTGGCCAAAGGTGAAGAAATCCCATGTTTTGGTCTGACCAGTCCTGAAGCCGGTTCAGATGCCGGTGCGATTCCAGATACCGGTGTGGTCTGCTATGGACAGTTTGAAGGTCAGGAAGTCTTGGGACTGAGAATGAATTTCTCCAAACGCTGGATTACTCTAGCACCAATTGCCACCGTGGTTGGTCTGGCTTTTAAAATGTATGACCCTGATCATTTACTCGGTGATAAAACAGATTATGGGATTACTTGTGCCTTGCTACCGGCCAATCATGAAGGGGTAAAAGTCGGTCCACGTCATAATCCTGGCTCCCCTTTTATGAATGGTACTGTTGAAGGTAAGGATGTATTTATTCCTTTAGACTGGATCATTGGTGGCGTGAAAAATGCCGGCAAAGGCTGGCGTATGCTGATGGAATGTCTGGCAGTTGGCCGTGGTATTTCCCTACCGGCTTTATCTACCTCCAGTGCCGAAATGACTTACCTGAATGTCAGTGCATTTTCTCGAATCCGTCAGCAATTCAAGATTTCGGTAGGTAAATTTGAAGGCGTACAGGAAGCCAATAGCGAAATTGCCAGTGATGCCTATATGCTGGAAGCTTTCCGTTATTTAGTGACTTGTGGTCTGAACCAAGGTGGTAAACCGGCAGTCATGACCGCGATTGCTAAATACTATGCCACTGAGACCATGCGTAAAATTGTCAATCACGGTATGGATGTTGTGGGTGGCCGCGCCATTCAGATGGGGCCTCGTAACTTCCTGGCTCTCAACTATCAAGCCATTCCAGTATCGATTACAGTTGAAGGCGCCAATATTCTGAGCCGTTCATTAATGATCTTTGGTCAAGGTTCGATGCGTTGCCATCCTTATCTGTATGAAGAATTACAGCTTCTGCAAGCTGAAGATCCAAAAGCCGCTCTGAATCCATTCGATACTATGTTGTTTAAGCATCTGGGTTATACCTTTAACCGGACTGCCCGCTCTTTTGCCTATGCTTTTAGCGGTGGTTCAAGTGCTGCGCCACAAAGTGCAGTTGATTTTACCCGTCCCTATTACAAGATTATCAACCGGCTCAGTGCCAACTTTGCCCTGACTGCAGATATGTGTTTAGGTTTATTAGCAGGTGATATTAAACGCAAGGAAATGCTTTCTGGCCGTCTGGCTGATATCCATGCCCATTTGTTTATTGCGACGGCAATCCTGAAATTCTTTGAACATAGTAAAAAAACTGAAGCTGAACGTCTGCATGCACAGTTGGCAATTGAGAAATCTTTATATACCGCTCAGGAAGCGTTTTATGACCTGTTTGCGAACTTCCCGGTGGGTGTTGCTGCTGGCATGGTCAAACTTATCTGTTTCCCATTTGGCCGACCTGTCGCGAAACCATCTGACCAACTTAAACAGGAAGTCGCAAATGTCATGATGGAAGATAACGCTTTCCGGAAAGTACTGAAAAAGCATGTTTTCTATAGCACAGCGGAAGATGATGTAAATGGTCGTATGGAATCAACCTTCACCATGTTACTGGAAATTGAGCAGCTTTGGGATCGCTTTAAAAAAGCCGAAAACAAAGGTCAATTTAAAGGACTCAGTTTTGCTGATCATGTGGCTGATGCGCATGAACAAGGCTTTATTAATGAAGAAGAAGCCAATAAGTTACTGCACTATAATGCGCGTCGCTATGACAGCATGTTGACTGATGTCTTCGATCTGCATTTACAGGAAGTATTGGAGCTGGAAAATCCTCATATTTCGAAAGCAGATGCAACAGGTACTGATACTTCAGTTCAAAGTGCACCTTCACATTCAACCAGTCCTTAGATAGAACTTTTATCTAAATCAGACCTTGATTACAAAGTGAAGTTATTTATTGACCTCACTTTGGATATCTCAAGTGGCTATTCAGCCACTTTTTTACGACTATTGCACGATGGTATTTAAGAGATAAAACGTTAAGCTAGACTCATAATAAAATTGAGGGTCAATGATGTCACAACAAGATTATGAAAATGGCTTGAAAGTCCGTACTGAAGTGATGGGTGCAAGCTTTGTAAAGCGCGCTCAGGACAATACAGTTCCTTTTACCCAACCTTTACAGGACTGGATTAATGAACATGCCTGGGGTTCGACCTGGCAACGTGAAGGGATTTTACCACGTAAATACCGTTCTTTAATTACCATTGCTTTTCTTACCGCGCAAAAAAGCCCAACTGAATTGAAAGGCCATGTTCGTGGCGCTTTGAATAATGGTGCAACAGTTGAAGAAATTCAGGAAGTGCTACTGCATAGCCTGCCTTACTGCGGTGCCCCTGCTACTCAGGAAGCCTTCCGTGCAGCGCTTGAAGTGATTCAGGAATATCAAGCAAATCAGCAGAATTAAGATTTACTTAGACTATTGAGCTGCCTAATGAATAAATAAAGCCGGGAATTAAAATTCCCGGCTTTTTAAATTTTAAACTGATATATCTATAGCTATAACGTCTTTAACACTGTCTTTAATATTGTTTGAAAAGATTATCCTCTTAATTCAATTTGAGTACGTTGCTCCAAGCCTTGCACCGCAGCGGAGAAATCCAGCTGACTGGCCTGTGGTTTGGCAATCTGCTGAAACTCTTGCTGAACCAAAGACATTACTGATAAATCCAGTTGCTGTTGCTGCACCAGTTCCAAGGCAATGCCAATATCTTTCTGTAATAGATCCAGTGCAAAGGTCTTATTAAATTCACGGCTTAGTACACGCTGTGCCATGATATTTTCCGACATGCTGCTTTTACCACTGGAATGATTAATACAGTTTAGTGCACTGCTTAAATCAACACCTTGCCCTTTCAGCACAGTCAGTCCTTCAGCCAATGCCCATAAGTGAGTCGCCATTAAGGTATTATTCACAGCTTTTACCGCAAAGCCAGAACCGCTTTCTCCCACATATTCAATCAAACCTGCAAAGGCATCAATGATCGGCTTGATTTGTTCAAAGGCTTGTTCATTGCCTCCGACCATCACAGTTAAAGTACCGCGTTCTGCTCCAATGGTTTGGCCAGAAACCGGTGCATCCAGATAAAAACTACCTTGTTGCTCCAAGAGCTTAGCCAGTTTCTGTGCAGATTCCGGCACCCCGCTGGTACAGTCAATCCAGATTGCACCTTGTTTGGGTGGATGAGCTGCAATCAATGCTTCCACATCCTGACTGGTCGGTAAACAGGAAAAGATAAAATCTGCCTGAACCGCCTGCTCAATACTCACTGCCTGCGTTGCAAAAGTTTCAGCATGCGCTACAGCTTTCTGTTCAGTCCGGTTCCAGACCCAAACCTGATGTCCGAGTTTTGGCAAATGGGAGGCCATATGCCAGCCCATTGCCCCGAGTCCTAAAAATGCAATTGTATGACTCAAAAAATGCTCCTCATATTAAGCGACTGGCTTAGCCTCGACCTCAGTTACGGTTTCAGCTGGTTCAGATGCTGGTAATTCTTTATCTTCACCACGGTTCAGGAATAGATTCAATAGAATTGCGGCTAAGGTTGCGGTACCAATACCACCCAGATCAAAACCACCGATCTGCAAGCTATAGTTCCCTGTACCCATGATCAGACACACGGCACCAATAATCAGCGTACTGTTCTTGGTGAAATCAACACGGTTATCTACCCAAATTTTCGCACCAGCCACCGTAATCAGACCAAATACGACAATCGATGCACCACCCAATAAAGCCACTGGAATGGTACTGATCACTGCGCCAAATTTAGGCGAAAGTCCGAGCAAAATGGCGAAGATACCAGCAAAGACAAATACAGTGGTTGCATAAACTCTGGTGACTGCCATGACACCGATATTTTCGGCATAAGTGGTCATGCCTGTACCACCGACAGAAGCTGACAATGAAGTACACACCCCATCAGCAAAGAAACCGCGTCCCATATACGGTGACAGGTTTTTACCGGTCATCGCAGAGACTGCCTTAAAGTGTCCCAGATTTTCTGCAACCAAGATAATTGCCACTGGTGCAATCATTAGCATGGCATTTATTTCAAAGACCGGGCTCTGGAAATTCGGCAAACCAAACCATGCTGCTTCACTGACCTTGGTAAAATCAATCGCAGGTCCGAAGCCCATCACGTTGGTGAAAAGGAAGTAAATCAGGTAGGAAGATAATAAGCCCAATAACAATAATAGACGGCGTACCATTCCTCGGGTAAACACAGCAATCACACTGATACAGATAATCGTGATTAAAGCCATCCACGAATCAAACTGATTCGCTGAAACACTCTTAATCGCCACGGGCGCCAGGTTCAAACCGATGATCATCACGATCACGCCTGTCACTACTGGCGGCATCAGTTTTTCAATCCAGTTGGTGCCAGTTTTCATCACCAGCAGACCAATCAAGGCATAAACAATACCGCAAGCAATCGTACCGCCAAGGGCTAATCCTATATTTGGATTGGCTCCAACCCCTGAATAACCCGTCACTGCGACGACCGCACCAATAAAGGCAAAGCTTGATCCCAGATAACTAGGCAATCGACCGCCCGTGATCAGGAAAAATAAAATGGTCCCAATCCCAGTAATGAAAATCGTGAGATTGGGATCAAACCCCATTAATAAGGGTGCCAGCACGGTTGCGCCAAACATGGCAAACACATGCTGCAACCCGAGAATAATACTTTTTCCAGCAGGCAGATATTCATCTGTTTGCACGGGTGTGGTATCGAGATTGCCTTGGTAAGGCTTAAATTTTGGAAACCACGTTTCTTTTTCTTGCATCGGCTTCCCCTCCTTGATTAGGATTGAATTGAATTAGCACATTTTGTGTGGCTCACAGTAAGAACGGTTGAAGTACATCAGCGCATTGCCTTGACTCTGGCACATCGCTTTCACCTCACAGAACAGCACGTCATGACTGCCTACGGATAAACATTGGACCACCTCGCAGTCAAAACTGACTAAGGCATCCTCAAGTACAGGTGACTGGGTCACCAAAGTTTTCCAGTTCCCCTGACTGAAACGCTCTGCCATTGGTGTTTTTCCACCAAACAGATTGGAAAGATGTTGTTGATGTGATGCCAGGGTATTCACACACAACACCTGATTCTTTTTAAAGGTTTCATAAACTGAAGCAGAACGGTTCAGACACACCAGCAACGTTGGTGGTGTATCCGTCACGCTACATACGGCTGAGGCAGTAAATCCTGCCTGTCCTGCCTCACCTTGCGTGGTAATGACATTGACTGCAGCCCCGAGATTGGACATGCCTTGACGGAAAATCTGCTGATCAACTTGGGTAAAGATGTCATCTGATGCGTTAGTCGCCAAAACCTTATTTAATGCGTTATTTTCTGCAACTGTTTCTGTGATGATTTTAGATAGTTTGGCATTCATGCTGTTCTCCCGCCCCCAAGTCAATATTCAGTTTCAGACCTGGGGCATCTAGTAATGAGATTGAATCAGGTGGATCGGCTTATACATGGGCAATCGAAGCAATTTCGACCAGCGCATCAGGTTTGACCAAACCTGTCTGTACGCAATACCGTGCCGGCTTATCTCCCGGGAAATACTCTGCATAAACTGCATTAATCGCAGCATAATCTGCCCAGTCTTTGACAAAGACATGGTTAAAGGTCACGTCATCCATACTGCCGCCTGCTTCTTCAATCACACGCTTGATAGTTTCCAGAATATGACGGGTCTGTGCTGCGGCATCACCGACATGCACCACATTATTATTTTCATCAAAAGCTAATGTACCGGATACATACACGATATTGTCTGCCTTGGTTGCCGGTACATACGGTGCTAATGGTTTCGATGTTCCTGCTGGAATAATGATTTCTTTAGGCATACTATTTTTTCCTTAATTCTGTTCTTTAATTCTTTATGCGCTTACAGCTAATTTAGTTTCTTTTAGTGACTCACTTTCTTTTTGAAAGGTCTCTACAAAATTTTTGGTATCTGATACCCAGCCAAAGAAAGTCTTGATGTTATACAGACTGGCTTCATGCGCTTCGACTGGACCGGCCTGATGGCAGGCATCAGCAAGTGCGATACCAAAATATTCTAAGAAGAAGCCATCACGTAGTGTCGACTCCACACACACGTTGGTGGCAATCCCGACAAAGACCAGATTGCGAATTCCTCTTACACGCAACATGCTGTCCAGCGCGGTATTAAAGAAACCGCTATAACGTGGCTTTTCGATCACCAGGTCTTGTGGCAGTGGCTTTAACTCATCAATCAGCTCAAAATCCCAGCCACCTTTTGCTAACAATTGCCCCTGTAATTCAGGACGTTTACGCATGGTCTTTAAGGCATTGGATTTATGGAAATTTGGAGAGTCCTTACCACCCGCTTCCTTATATTCTGCATCCCAGCCATTTTTGAAATAAATCACCTGAATACCGGCTGCATGTGCGGCATCAACGGCCTTTTTAATATTTTCAACCACGGGCTTGGTTTTCGAGACATCAAAGCCCGCCAGATCCAGATAGCCACCCTGAGAGGTATAGGCATTTTGCATATCAATCACAATCAAGGCTGTCTGTTCTGGTGCAAGACAAATCGCTTCGGGTTCCGCTTTAAGCGTTTTTCCTGTGCCGAGTTTTTCCGTAAAACCGGCTGTTACGACTGATTCACTCATGCGCTTTTCTCCAAAACTGGCGCTTCATCTTCAATGACAATATGATCACGGCATTTCATTAGCGGCTGGATTTTTTGACCAAAGTCTTCAACCCCTTGAATAAAATCATCAAAAGTTAGTAGTACGCCTTCCGTACCTTTGATCTCACCAATTTCATCCAACATTCGTGCCACATTTTCATAAGAACCCACCAGCGTACCCATATTGATGTTGACTGGAGATACGCTAGAAGCCATTTGACGGATATTGGTATCTGTGCCCGAAATGGTATCTTTACCGCCTTGATTCATCAGCCAGTTAATCGCTTCCATGTCGGCACCATCGTTATAGTGCTGCCATTTGGCTTGAGCTTCTTCATCAGTTTCTGCAGCAATCACCATAAACAGCACATAAGTCTGTACATCACGGCCAGTCACATCTGTTTTTTCTTTGAGGCGGTCATTAATTTCTGCATAAGCTGTTGGAGTATTCAGGCCTTTACCAAACACGAAGTCATAGTCAGCATATTGTGCAGAAAACTCTAAACCTGCATCAGATTGACCTGCACAGATAATCTTCATGTCGGCTTGTGGACGTGGGCTAACACGGCAATCTTCCATCTGGAAATGTTCGCCTTTAAAGTCTGATTTACCAGTCGCCCAAAGTTCACGCAGAATCTGTACATATTCAGACAGATATTCATAGCGTTTACCAAAATAGTCGTTGCCTGGCCACATGCCCATTTGGGTATATTCAGGTGGCTGCCAGCCGGTCACTACATTCAGGCCAAAACGACCATTGGAAATCGAATCAATCGTAGAAGCCATACGCGCGACAATTGCAGGTGGCATCACCAGAGTTGCGGCAGTTGCGAAAATTTTAATTTTGCTGGTGACAGCAGCAAGACCTGCCATCAGGGTGAAAGTTTCCAAATTATGTTCCCAAAATTCAGTCTTGCCACCAAAGCCACGCAGCTTGATCATAGAAAGTGCGAAATCGAAACCATAGTGCTCAGCACGCTGTACGATTTGTTTGTTTAACTCAAAAGTCGGCATGTACTGCGGTGCATTTTCAGAGAGTAACCAGCCATTATTTCCGATTGGACAGAAGACACCTATTTTCATTTTCACACCTCATTATTTTTAACACTTATTCAAATTTCTGATTCCACTTCAGGAATTTTATTTACAAGATAAACATTGCAAAGCGTGTGCCAACTATATTTAATTTATAAATATCATGCACTTAATATTTTATTTTTTGAATTTTTAGTAAAATATCTATTTTTATCTATGAGTCAATTTTGAACATACTGTTTCATTCAAGTGCACTCGTAGCAATTTGTGCATTTGCAGTTCATGCATCAATTCGAAGTAAAAACCATGCTGTTGCTACAAAAATGATTGATTAGAAAAAATAAAAAACCAGACACTAGGTCTGGCTTTTAAAAAATCATCCAATTAAGGGGAAATCAGGAATGAAAGGATCCGTTGATTCACCTGATCTGTCTCGGTCACAGTAGATGCATGTGCACCTGTATCAAGCAAACTGAGGTGACTATGCGGCAGGCATTGTTGTAATTGTTGTGATCGCTGATAAGGCACCAGAAAATCATCTTGGTTAGCAAGCAGATGCACACAAACATCTTTTAGTGCCTGACGATGTTCTGCGTTCAGTTTAAAAGCCTGCACGGCTTGTAGACGCGCCAGAACATTTTGGATCGGTGGAAAGTCTAATAACTGCTTATTTTCTGCTTCGGTTAACTGATCAATATGGGTTGAGATCCACTGCGGCGGATAAAGAAATAAAGCCTGTGCTCTCACATATGCCTCTGCTCCGCTATTCACCAATAACGAAGTCCGTGCCTCGAAACATTTCTGCGTATGGGCATCAAGCTCTCCCCAGGCATTTAACATGGTCAGACTGAGCAGCTTAAACTTTCTTTCAGTTTGATAGGTCGCCAGTTGCATGCCGATATGTCCGCCCAATGCATGCCCGATAAAATGAAACTCTCGAATACCATCATTGATCAATAAATCCAGAATCTGGCAGGCCATATGGTCGATCGAATAAGACATGGGCAAGAGTTCAGAATCTGAATGACAGCCTTCCTGATCATAAGTGACTACATGAAAATGCTGCTGTAAAACTCTAATTTGAGGATTCCAGAAACTGGCATGCCCGCCCAGTCCGGGTGAAAGCACCACATAAGGTGCATCTGCCCGTGCTGCAAGATGAATAGATAAAGACATATCACTCTCATATTTTAACTATGAGTTGAATGCAGCAAGATATATGCCTGAACAGGACTATTTTTGAACAATTGATAAAATTATAGCCAGTAGACATTAAAGCTATAATAAAATTCCTGCACCTCAAAGCGCACGTTATAACCAAGCTCAGTCAACTCCGCCGAAAGACCACGAATTTCTTCCAAGGGCAAATGTTTGGGAAATACCGTTAGCACAGCGGTATTGCCCAGTCGGGCATTATCTTCAATCAGTTGAGCCAAGCGAGGCTTATACATTTCAATATTTAAATTAGCCACGTTCGATAAAATTTTGGCCTGATCTGCAGTCATAAAACTCATTGTTCTTCACTCTTTTTGATTTTTATTCAATGAAGTTAAATGATTTAATTCACATAAAATATTTTTGTTTTGTATCTAAAGTAAATCAATCGTGCATAAAAAAATCCCTCACATGGAGGGATTTTCTTAGAAAAAATTACTGACCTGGTAAAGGAATATATTGTGAAGAACTGCTTTGCGTTTTACGTTCACTAATCACCACATCCAGTGTCATGGTTTTTCCAGCGCGCTCTACTTCAATCTGAACGGTACTGTTTGGGGCCTGTAAAGCGACAAAATTAATCAGATGTGAGGCAGAAGTAATCACTTCATTATTTACTTTGATAATTTTATCACCACGCTGGATGCCAGCTTTTGCTGCTGGTCCATTTTCCAGCACTTCAGCGACCACTACACCTGATTCTTTAGGTTGCAGTACATCATTACGTTCAGTCGGTAACAGACTGATACCCAGCCAGCCACGAACGACACGGCCATCTTTCAGGATTGCATTCATGACCTGTTGACAGATTTTAGCTGGAATCGCAAAACCAATCCCCAGTGAGCCACCTGTTTGCGAGAAAATTGCTGTATTTACCCCGATCAGGTTACCAGCAACATCAATCAATGCACCACCCGAGTTACCCGGGTTAATTGCAGCATCTGTCTGAATAAAGTCTTCATAGGTATTGATGCCCAGATCAGAACGGCCTGTCGCAGAAATAATCCCCTGAGTCACGGTTTGACCGACACCAAACGGGTTACCAATAGCCAGAACAACATCACCGACTTCATTGCCACTCAGCTTGAATGGCAAAACTGGCAATTGTTCAAGTTCGATCTTGATTACAGCCAAATCCGTATCTGGGTCTGTACCCACGACTTTGGCTTCAGCGCGGCGGCCATCATGCAAAGCCACCACAATCTGGTCTGCTTGTGCAATCACGTGGTTATTGGTCAGGATATAACCATCAGGACGTACAATTACACCTGAACCTAAACTGTTTTCATTTGGACTCTGACCAAACTGGTCTGGCAACTGATCACCGAAAAATTCACGGAAGACTGGATCAGTCAGTAAAGGGTGCGCCTGCTGTTTTACTTTTTGTGTGGTAAAGATATTCACCACCGCAGGTGCTGCGACTTTCACGGCGGCACTATAGGAGACAACCCCTCCAGAACGCGAAGTATCAATCAACGGTTCTACTTTTTCAGCAGGCATTTTTACGCCATCCGGCGCAATCGGTGATTTAGGTTTCTGCAGCTGCTGCCACCCCAAAAAACCGATAATGACTAAAATCAGTAACACCCAAGGTAACCATGTAAAGGTGCGGCGCACTTTGCTATCCTCTAAAATATTTTAATTCGTTGATGACTAAGTAATTTGTATCCTATTGTAATGCCAAATACATAACTAAACACAAAAAAATCCACAGAGATTTGTGCTGCTTTAGTTACAATTGGACATATAAATAAGAATTGGCAAGTTCATCAACTGACAGGAATTTTATGGCGAATTTAAACGATATTATCCGCTGGTGCGATCAGACTTTGGCATCTTCCGAATTTAAGGACTATGCACCGAATGGCTTACAAATCGAAGGCCGCGCTGAAGTCAATAAAATTTTATGTGCCGTTACTGCCTCACAAACCGCGATCGAAGCTGCGATTAAACAGGGTGCTGATTTGTTACTGGTTCACCATGGTTATTTCTGGAAAGGCGAAGCCTACCCGATTACCGGGATGCGTGGTAAACGCATTAAAAGCCTAATCCAAAATGATATTTCCCTTGTCGGTTATCACCTGCCTTTAGACAGCCATCCAACTCTGGGAAATAATATTGCGATTGCAGACCTGCTGGAACTGGAAAACCTTGAACAGCTTGATCCGAATGAGCGCCGTCCAATTGGGAATATTGGTTATTTAAAACAGGCCATGACGCCAGAAGGATTCAAAGCCTATGTTTCAGAAAGACTCGGTTATGATGCGTTACATTTACCTGCCGAAAAAAACCTGATTCAAAAAGTCGGTTTCTGTACCGGTGGTGCACAGGATTATATTCATAAAGCGGCAGCACAAGACTGTGATGCTTATATTTCTGGCGAAGTCAGTGAACGTACTTTTTATGATGCTCAGGAACTGGATGTGCATTATTATGCCTGCGGCCACCACGCCACTGAAAAATATGGTGTACAACGTCTGGCTAAAGCTATTTCAGAACAATTTAATATTGAGTATAGTTATTTCGAATTAAACAATCCGATTTAATTTCGATTGGCAAGTACATTGGTGGCTTTATCTTTAAATTTTCAGGCTTTATTATGTATTGTTATTTATACACAGTGCCCATTTTTGCCTAAGAATCTATTACAATAACGCCACTTATTGTCAAAACCCAGCAAAATGCAAGGAATTGAAAACATGACAACCATTACTTTACCACCATTACCATACGACTACGACGCTCTTGCTCCACACATCAGCAAAGAAACTTTAGAATACCACCACGACAAACACCACAATACATATGTGGTTAACCTGAACAACCTGATCGCTGGTACTGAGCTTGAAGGCAAAACTCTAGAAGAAATCATCAAAGCAACTGCTGGTGATTCATCTAAAGCAGGTGTATTTAACAACGCTGCGCAAGTATGGAACCACACATTCTACTGGAACTGCTTGACTAAAAACGGTGGCGGTAAAGCAACTGGCGCTTTGGCTGCAAAAATTGACGAAGCTTTCGGTTCTTACGAAAAATTCGCTGAAGAGTTCGCAACTGCTGCTGCAACTCAGTTCGGTTCAGGTTGGGCTTGGTTAGTTGCTGATGAAGTAAACGGTAACCTGTCTATCCTTAAAACTTCAAATGCTGACACTCCAATGGCGCACGGTAAAATTGCTGTGTTGACAATCGATGTTTGGGAACACGCTTACTACATCGACTACCGTAACGCTCGTCCTAAATACATCTCTACTTTCCTAGAAAGCCTGGTGAACTGGGACTACGCAAATGCGAAATATGCAGGTCAACCTGCTGGTGTTGAGAAATAATTTTTTATTTCCAGCTTAAAAAATCACCCTTTATGGGTGATTTTTTTATTTTTAGGTTTGAGATGCATATTAAAAAAGCAAATGATTCATTTCTTTACAGGAATTGATTGACGGTCTTTATTTTCCTGCCTAAAATGCGCATCAGATTCTCCAATAGCTCAGTCGGTAGAGCGACGGACTGTTAATCCGCAGGTCCCTGGTTCGAGCCCAGGTTGGAGAGCCAATCTATTCTCCCATAGCTCAGTCGGTAGAGCGACGGACTGTTAATCCGCAGGTCCCTGGTTCGAGCCCAGGTGGGAGAGCCAAGATTCTGAAAAAACCCACTCATTGCGAAGTGGGTTTTTTTATGCCGGTATTTTTTGGATTAAATATCTATATGAGTCTTGTTTGTAGTTTTAGCGACTTGCAACCATGGCAGAGAATAATTATGAAACTCCTCTACCTTTAATCTAGGTTACATAAACATAACATTTTGAACTACAATCATTTTTGATTATTTTTAAAACACTTGATTCAGTTTTTTCAGCTTTTTTATAAAAGTGCCTTGACCCCTTTTTAAATCTCTCTATAATCGCTTTCAGATTCTCCAATAGCTCAGTCGGTAGAGCGACGGACTGTTAATCCGCAGGTCCCTGGTTCGAGCCCAGGTTGGAGAGCCAATCTATTCTCCCATAGCTCAGTCGGTAGAGCGACGGACTGTTAATCCGCAGGTCCCTGGTTCGAGCCCAGGTGGGAGAGCCAAGATTCCGAAAGAACCCACTCATTGCGAAGTGGGTTTTTTTATTCTTTTTTCTTTTATGATCCGTGTTTGATTTGAGTCAGTTTATATTCTTTGTGATTGGCTGTCTGGCAAGCTTTGCCTTAATTTGCCTGCTCTTCCCTCATCTGTTTACCCGCCAGAAGAAATTTTATCCCAAGCGTGTTATTACAGCTTTCGAAAGCAAGATGTTTACTCGCCTGAAAGATGCTTTTCCGCACCATCACATTCTGGCACAGGTCGCATTTAGTGCTTTGATTACGCATGACAATATGAAAATGCGCAGCAAGTTCAACCGCAAAGTGACCGATTTTGTGGTGATGGACCGGGAATATAATGTAGTGGCGATTATAGAACTGGATGACCGCAGTCTTTTCCTAATTGACCAAAGTTGTCAAATTGATTCTTTATAGATTTTTCATTGACATAGTACATTTTTTAACCTTTAATTTATTTGACAATCGTCATGGATGGAACATTCTGTGAAAGTTAAATACCTTAAGGATTATGATCACTCAGACACTTTAGATATTGCTAGCCGTTACTGGCTAAAACAAGAAGAACAGAAGCTTAATAAGCTTACTGCACTAGTAGCCCTCTATTGCGCGTATATCGAATGTTTGAAGGGTACATCGAGTCAACACTCAATATTCAATTTAACATCGTCTGCTGCACTGGAGGATCATGTAGAGTGCTTTATAGGATTTATCTATACTGAAATAGATACAAGTAATTACAACAAATACCACTATAGCTATGAAGTTCAGTTAGTATTCAATAATCTAGCTTTATTTCTAAATAAAAGGAAAACTACAATTTTCCTTTCATTAAATACAATAAGTGAAGACGTAGAACATTGTATATTTCTATATAAAAATACTGAAAAAAATATAGAAAAAATTGAATATTATCAAGGTTGGAGCATTTGCAGCAATGATAAGAAAATTATGAATCTAAATATCAGTATTATTTACGATGCATATGGAAAAGAGTTCACACATAAATTACATCAAATAATGATAACTTATGGAAAAAAAATAATATCAACCACATTGTCAAAAAAAATTGGATATCTAGTTAGCTTATTTAGAATTTTAGTTCTAGTTTATCCAAATATTAAAAACTTACAGAGGGCAATGTCTTCAGAGTATGCATTTGAAAGCATGCTTATTATTTATAATTTATGCTTAATTGATGCAAAAATAAAAAACTATAATATTGGTCATTTTCACGGAAGATGGAGTTGTATGGTCGATATGTACAGCTTATTAGTCAACTATGGAATATTTCAAGAACCTCTCACAGAAATACTTAGGCCAATCTATAAAAATTGTACAAATAAAAATACTACAACAAATGTGATAAAAAACAATAAACAACAATTATTACATAATAAATTAGTAACACAAATTCCACTAAGCTATACAGATAGTGAGGCTAAAGAATTAATTTTTATTAAAATAATTAATGAAATTGACCATATAGTCTACTGTTCAGAATTACTCAGACAAAAAGTAAATGAAAAATATGATTATTTTATTGAATGCAGCAACAAAGGAACTATTAAAGTAAACCAAAATAATAATTTAAGAAACCCTGTACCGATAGGAACTCTAAGTAAAAATAACACATTTCGTACTTATTATGAAACTCCCTTTAAACACAAAGACATTAAGAATTATTCAAACTTTCTAGGTATATCAGGTTTTAGCAAGGAAAAAGATATCATTAAGGATGAAATTTTTTATTCAAGTTATAATACATTATATCCTTTACTTATACTATTAATTAATCAACATCCCGCGATTACTGAATCATGGCTACTGAGTTGGAAATTGTATGACAATAAGAGTAATGTAGGTCTTTTTAAAATTGGGGAATCTTGGTATAGCAAGTCTTTCAAAAAAAGAAAAGGAGTGAATCATGCTGAACAATTAATTAAGTTAAATTCTCAATCGGTAAAAATAATTGAAGACATCATAAGAATTACTAGCATAGCAAGAAATTATTTAAAATCAGAGAATAATAAAGATTATGAATACATGCTATTAGCTTCAAGAACTGCATTTACAGAACCAAAAAGAGTAAAAAAGATTGAAAATGGTACATGTACCACACTAATTAATTGCTTAAAAAATTCATATGAAATAACAAGTTATAGAAATAGTGAGATATTACTTAATAATAACGAAAGTAAACATATCTTTCAAAATTTAACCTTAACAAGGTTTAGAGCAAGTTGTGGTGTACGTGTTTACTATGAAACAATGTCTGTCAATAAAATGAGTATCGCACTAGGTCATGAGGAATATAACCCTAGTTTGATAGATTCATATTTACCAGATGCTCTATGGAAATTTTACACAAATAGATGGATACGAATATTTCAAAATGCTCTAATTTATGAATCTATGAAAGAGTCTATTTATTTATTTGAATCAGTAGACTTCACTAAAGATGAACTTGATAAATTCATAAATAATCATGCATTCAAAGACATGCCTCATCATATTGAAAAAGGATTTCATGAAATAAATATTGAAAAAAAATAACAACGATAAAAATAGTTATATAGGTATTTATTTAATAACAGTTCCTCTTCTACAAATTTTTCTGGCAGTTAAATACTTATTTGAGGAGACTTCTCACAATGAAAAAGACATAAAGAAACATTTAAAATGGTGGTACACAAGTGCGAATTATGTAATATCTCAGATTGAAGAATCACAAAATAATTTACAACAATGCTTGTATTTGACTAAAGACATAATAGAAATGTATAAAATAGCGAAAAACAACCCAATAAAGCATCAAATAATTGAAGGAATATTTACAAATGATCGTGAATAATGCATTAAAAGAAATTATATCCGACATTAATAAAAATATTGAAAATATGTCAATAAATGAACTTATGCTATTAAAGAATGAGATGATAAAAAACCCTAATAACTATGAATTAATTGAAAAATCTTTTGAAAAAACATCGACCATACACAATTTAAAACTATCAGATGTAAGAAATCCAGATTGGTTTTATAATAATACTAAATTTGAATCAAATATATGGATGATAAAAATAAATAAAAAAATAACAACGATCAACTTCAATAAAATAAAGATTGATAATAATATTAAACTAACAGAAAGACCAAAAATTCTAAATACCTTCAAATACTGGCTTTGCATTCAAAGCCACCCTATTTACAATAATGGTTTTTTACTCAAAAATCAAACAATAAGCATCAACTTAAGTAATATAACACACTTCATAAACTCTATTTTAATTAACTCAAAATATTTAAAATTAAGCAAGTACAATTTAGAAAAAGTCAATGAAGACTATATTGTTGACTAGATCTCTTTCATAAATCAAAAAACGATCTTCTTTTTGGTTAATATTTGCACTCCGGATTTCTTGGCATTCGTGCATAATCTGCGGATGAAATACATCGATTCAAACAAGCTTTCTGATCCTCAGT
>NZ_VPDX01000025.1:0-42640 GCF_013417475.1 Acinetobacter sp. YH12249
TCATGAAATACGGTATTCTGATGTGACAAAACCTGAATCCTGGTCGTTAAAGTGTTTGTTTGCACTCATATTTTAACTGTTAGGACTCAGGTTTTTTTATTTAAAGCAAACTATGGGACAGCAGTGGCCCTAAGGCCCTCTTTTAAATGAATTTTCCAAGCAAATATTAACGCTTTAAATTCGACAATAGTGCTGATGTAATCGAAGTATTGACTGCTACCGCTTTGGCTTTTTTGGCTTTCTTCGATTTATCTTCTACACGCTCAATCTTGATGGCTTTATAGCGATCCCCATTCTGAACCACATTGAATTTTACCCGGTCATTGCGCTTCGGCTCACCTGAATCGGCGGGGAAATCCGAGATATGAAAAAATACCTCACCTTCAGGTGAAGAAATAAAACCAAATCCTTTTTCTGGATTGTACTGTTTTACTTTTCCTTGGTATTGCTCGGAAGTCATAAACGTCCCCTTCTGTATCTGTCAGTATTCAGTATATAAAAAAGAGGCTATAAAAGCCCCTTTTCTGTTCATTTTCAAAAATATTAATCTTTCTGAACTGAACCAAAAATCTTGTCACCCGCATCGCCCAGACCCGGAACGATATAACCATTTTCATTCAAGCCATGATCAATCGCTGCAGTAAAAATCACCACATCTGGATGAGCTTCTTCAACACGTTTAATGCCTTCAGGTGCAGCAACCAATACCATTACACGAATATCTTTACAGCCACTGGCTTTCAATACATCAATCGCAGCGACAAGAGAAGAGCCAGTTGCCAGCATTGGATCGATAATCATGGCAAGACGGTTTTGTACGTCTGGAACCAGTTTTTTATAATAAGTACGTGCCTGTAGGGTTTCTTCATCACGTTCCAGACCCAGTACAGAGACTTTGGCACTTGGAATCAGATTCAGGAAACCATCCAGCATACCAATACCTGCACGTAGAATTGGCACCACAGTAATTTTTTTACCTGCAATGCGGTCTACAGTCACCGGTCCGTTCCAGCCATCAATCTCATGTTCAACGACAGGAAGATCCTTGGTCGCTTCATAAGTCAAAAGCATAGTCACTTCCTGAGCCAGCTCACGGAAGTTCTTGGTACTAATGTCAGCACGACGCAGTAAACCGAGTTTATGTCGAATTAAAGGATGACGGATTTCATGGATTGCCACGGGAGAACACCTAGAAGGTTAAAGATAAATTTCCGCTATTATAAAGACTTTTCCGGATTTGTTTAACTAAAAAAGCCCCCAATCGTGGAGGCTTTTTTGTAATAACTTCAAACTTGCGCTGAATTAGTTAAAACCACTTTGAACCAAAGTGAAAATAAACTGTTGTAATTCAGGTGACATTGCGAAGAATGCATAACGAGACAGCGCAATGATTGGATCCGGATAAACACCAATCACCAGTACCAGTAATGCAACAAGCAATACCATGATACCGCCGACTTTTTGACCCCAGTGATTTACAGCGTCAAGACGTGGTGTTTCTGGTGGAGTCATATACATGACAACCATTACACGCAGGTAGTAGTACAGACCAATACCTGAACCCAGGATGACCATCGCAGCAAGGAACCAAGACTCGCCTGCTACCGCAGTTTTCACAACCAGGAACTTACCGATGAAGCCTGCTGTTAATGGAATACCTGCTAGAGATAGCATCATCACAGTTAATACAGCAGTCAATACTGGACGGCGCCAGAACAGACCGCGGTACTCCGCCAAGCTACCTGCTTCATCTGTATTGTTATACGGACTAGACATCAGCGTTACCACACCGAAAGCACCAATCGTAGTCAATACATAAGTAATAATATAGACGTTTACACTTTCAAAAGTCGCGAAACCTTGAACCTGTAAAAAGTCAGTATTACGTGCAGATACGATTGCAACCAGTACATAACCGAAGTGAGCAATTGAAGAGTATGCCAAGATACGTTTCAAGTTCACCTGTTTCACTGCAAGCAAGTTACCTACAATGATGGAAAGTACTGCAATCACGCTGATGATAGTTACGAAGCTATCTGACAGGATTAAGCCAGAAGACAATACATAACGTACGAACAGACCCAGCATTGCCACTTTAGACACAGTTGCAAGGAAAGTTGCAACTGGTGCTGGAGCACCTGCGTATACGTCTGGTGTCCATTTGTGGAATGGAGCCAGTGACAGTTTAAAGCCCACAGCGAATACGATCAGTGCCAGACCAATTACTACAGCAGGTTGACTGAATGCAGTTAACAGTTTGCCTGGTTCAGCGACAAAGCTTAGAGAACCTGTATATGCATAAACATATGCCATACCCATCAACAACATTGCAGATGCAGTTGCTGAAAGCACCAGATATTTCACACCTGCTTCAAGCGATTGAGAACGCTGATGTGTATACGCCAATAAGCCGTATACAGGGATCGACATGAGCTCAAGGCTAATGAAGAAAGATGCATAGTGAGAACTTGCCACCATCAGCATCGCACCGGCAACGGAGGTCAACATCAGGATATACAGTTCTTCACGGTTATCTTTATAGGTTTCAATATAAGCATGTGACAAGGTACTGCACGCCAGTGCAGCCACAATAATCACAAACTGGTACAGCATCGTAAACGGATCTACGAGGAACAGGTTCATTACATTAGCAGGTGCAAATTGACCCGCTAACAGAACGAACAGAATGTACAACGCCGCCAGGTTTAAACCAATGACTGTCGTAGTCGCAACTAAGTTATGGTTACGCTTAATTGCAGTAAGCAACATCACGACGATCGCAGTCAATGACACGATCATCACAGGTGCTAGAGGCATAAGCTCAGAAAAAGACATTGTGAAGTTCATGGCTTATTGGATCTCCACATTTTCAGCTGAAACGGCAGCTTGCTGCACAGCATCAGCTGCTTCAGACACAGGAATGTAGCTATTCGCTAACCACGCCATGCTTGAGTTAGAAACGTCAAGGAAGCTTTGTGGGTATAGACCAAGCCATGCTAGACCAAATGCACAGATCAGCAAAATTACCACTTCACGTGCATTTAAATCTTTTAACGGATTTGTGTAGTGCTGTTTTTGCTCTTCGTTTGGAACACCAAACAACGCTTTATGGATCAGAATCAAACCGTACAGACCCGCAAATACCAGGCTGATTGCAGCGAGGATTGTGAATGCAGGGAATTTACCGAATGAACCCATCAGGATCAGGAACTCACCAATGAAGTTACCTAGACCTGGAATACCGACAAGCGCCGCGATGAAGAACATCAGGAAGAATGCAAGGTATGGGAACTGACCACGAATACCACCCATCAAACGCATATCACGTGTATGAACACGTTCGTACACCTGACCACACATAATGAACAGCGCCGCAGATGACAGACCGTGAGCCAGCATCATGATCATCAGACCTTGGAAAGTCAGGATGTTACCTGCATAAATCGCAAGTAAAACGAAGCCCATGTGTGAAATAGATGTATACGCCAATAAACGTTTCATATCGGTTTGCTGGAAAGCACACCAAGCACCGTAGAAGATACCGATTAAACCGAAAATGATTGCGATGTCTGCAAACTGTGCAGAAGCCGCCGGGAAGAATGGAATTACGAAACGGATCAAACCGTAGGCAGCTGTCTTAATCAAGATACCTGCAAGGTCAACAGAACCCGCTGTCGGTGCTTGTGCATGCGCATCTGGTAACCAGCCGTGTAATGGGAAAACTGGAAGTTTTACCGCAAAACCGATGAATAAACAGATCATGAATGCATAAGCAACTGCTGGCGCTTGTGTATCCAGCATGTTCGCTACACCCATCAGGTAGTTGTAGTCGAAACGGATTTGACCAGTCATGGTGTAGCCTACAGTCACCAGACCGAGGATACCAATCAGCATGACTAAACCAGCCACCTGTGTGTAGATGAAGAACTTGGTTGCAGCATATACACGTGACTTGCCTTCTGCCCCTTTATGACCCCAAAGTGCGATCAGGAAGTAGATCGGCACCAGCATCATCTCCCAGAAGAAGAAGAACAGGAACAGGTCAATTGCCAGGAATACACCGATTACACCACCCAGAGACCATAAAAGGTTCAGGTGGAAGAAACCCACGTTTTTCTGAATCTCACCCCATGAACAGCCTACTGCCAGCACACCAAGGAGTGCAGTCAAGCCAACCATCAGTAAAGACAAACCATCCACTGCAAGGTGAATGTTAATGCCCAGGGTTTGAATCCAAGGCAATTTGAACTCGGCTGCCCACGTAGGAGCCGCACCGCCAAGTTCATAGTTATAAGTACCCGACTGCCAAAGGACGATGGTCAAGACCAGCGTTACTAACATACCAATCAGCGCGATATAACGCGGAAGGTGTTGGTCGAGTTTATCGACCAACCAGCAAATAAAACCTGCAATGAACGGAATGAGGATCAGAGCCGGCAAAATAATATTGTTTGGAGCTTCCATTTTATTTCCCCACTACCTGAATCACGAGCAAGATCATCAGTAGGACAACGACACCGAGCCCCATACTAGATGCATATTCACGCAGTGAACCTGTTTGACGCGAACTAGTAAAGCTATGACCACCTTTAACCAGTGCAGGCAGCACCAGCCAGAAGCCATCAATCGGATCACGGCCGAACAGTTTCGCGAAGAACAAATAAGGCTTCACAAAAACGATGTCATACAGCTTGTCAAAACCAAGTGCATTACGGCAGATGTTTGCAAGGCCCGCACCCAGAGAAGTTTTCGCAAAAGATTTCACAGCGTTGTAAGCAAAAGCAAACAGCACTACGCCAATTGCAAGACCTATCAGTGCAATACCTACTGCTGTGTATTCTGCAGTATGCATGCCATGTTCAAGCGCTTCCGGAATTTCAAATGCAGGAAGTTTAGCTGCATTTAAAATGCTTTCCACAGGTGCTTTTAATGCTGCACCAACGAAAGTTGAAAGTACTGCAAGAATTGCCAATGGACCCCAGTAAGTTACACCCTTGATTGCGTGGTAAGGTGTGTTTTCTTTACCGAAGAATACAACCCAGATCAGACGGAATGTATAGATCGAAGTCAGGAACGCACCGATTACACCCACCCAGTAAAGTGTGCTGTAAACTGCGATTGATTGGCCTTGTACCCATACCGCACCCAGGATTGCATCTTTTGAGAAGAAGCCCACAGTGATGAATGGAATTGCAGCCAATGCACCGCCACCAATGGCGAAACATGCAAACAGGAATTTGTTCTTGTAGAACAGACCGCCCATCTTGAAGATGTTTTGTTCGTGGTGGTAAGCCAGAATCACCGCACCAGAAGACAAGAATAATAATGCCTTGAAGAATGCGTGAGTCAGCATATGGAACAGACCCGCCTGGTATGCTTCAGCACCTACAGCCATAAACATATAGCCCAACTGACTCATAGTTGAGTAAGCCAGAATACGTTTGATGTCTGTTTGTACTAATGCAGCAAAACCAGCCACCAGCAATGTCACCGCACCAGTAATCGAGATGAACATCATTACTTCAGGTGCAAGTTCAAATACTGTGAACAGACGGCAGCACAGGTAAACACCCGCAGTTACCATTGTTGCAGCGTGGATCAATGCAGAAACAGGAGTCGGACCTGCCATCGCATCTGCCAACCATGTTTGTAACGGGATCTGCGCAGATTTACCAGCAGCACCTAGGAACAACATTAGTGCAGTCCAGATGGTTAATGATGAGCTTTGAGTCATCACAGTCGCAGCATTTTCAACGATGTACTGAGTATTCAGCGTACCGAATTGCTGGAACAGCAAGAACATGGCAATCAGCAGGAATACGTCACCAATACGGGTAACGGTAAATGCCTTGATCGCTGCCACACCGTTTGCAGGGTTTTGGTAGTAATAACCAATCAGCAGATAAGAACACAGACCTACACCTTCCCAACCCAGGAATAACAACGCCAGGTTGTCACCCAGTACCAGCAATAACATGCTTGCAACGAACAGGTTGAAATAAGAGAAGAAACGTGCGAAGTCTTGTTCACCGCGCATGTACCATGATGCAAAGATATGGATCAGGAAACCAACGCCTGTCACCATGCCCAGCATCAACAGAGACAAACCGTCCAGGTGCAGGCTGATGCCCGGTGCAAAACCACCGACATTGAACCAGGTCCAAAGAGGTTGCACCACCGCGGTAGAACCATTGTTGACAAAGTCCATACCCGCAATGAGTGCGAACAATGCCGATAACCCCACAGCCCCTACACCAATAATGGCTGCAACTGTTTCAGGAAGCTTATGACGCCCTGCCGCTAAAAGGACGAAGCCAATGAGCGGGAATAAAATTGTTAGATATAAATAACTCATCCGCGCATCTCACTAGCAGCATCCACATCCAGATGATGGAAGCGATGATAGAACTGAAGGACGATCGCAAGACCGATACACGCCTCTGCCGCAGCAAGAGTCAGAATCAGAATAAACATGATTTGACCATCAGGCTGTGCCCATGCACTGCCCGCCAGGACGAATGCCAAAGCAGCAGCATTCATCATGATTTCAAGGCTCATTAAAATGAATAGCAGGTTGCGTCGCACCATTACACCGTAAAAACCCAGTGCAAAAAGAATGGATGCAACGATCAAACCATGCTCTAAAGGGATGTTGCCCATTATTGTTGTTCCTCTTCTGCACCTGGTTCACGTTTACCCAAATGGAATGCTGCAACAAGTGATGCAAGCAATAACATCGCGGCAACTTCTACCAACAATAAGTATTGCGTAAAGAGTGATTGACCTACCGCTTTAGGACCGACCATTTCTGTGCCCATGACCATTGAAGGCTGCACGTAATCTGATTTAAGTACCCAAACCAAGATCAGACCAATCAGGAAGCTCATCAATGCCGGATAAGCCCAAGCCGATGAAGTCAACCATTTGCGTTCCTGAGCAACAGTCTGTTCGCCCAGGTTCAGCATCATTACCACGAACACGAATAACACCATGATCGCGCCAGCATAAACGATGACTTCAAGCGCACCCGCAAATGGTGCACCCACGATCAGGAACAGCCCTGCTACAGCAAGGAGTGAAACGATCAGGCTTAATAAAGCATGTACCGGGTTCGTGTTAGTTACCACACGAACCGTAGAGACGATGGCCACAAGGGCCATTAAATAAAATGGCCACATCATGGTAATAGACTCCGTACATCAACAGGCGCACTTTCACGCTGTGCCTGACCTTTGTCCTTACCAGCAACTGCCATACCGGTTACACGGTAGAAGTTATAGTCAGGATATTTACCAGGACCAGAAATCAGTAAGTGTTCTTTTTCGTAGACTAAGTCTTGACGAACATATTCGCCCAATTCGAAATCTGGTGTCATCTGAATCGCAGTCGTAGGACATGCTTCTTCACACATACCGCAGAAAATACAGCGAGAGAAGTTGATACGGAAAAATTCCGGATACCAACGACCATCTTCACGTTCTGCTTTTTGTAGTGAAATACAGCCTACCGGACATGCAACCGCACACAGGTTACATGCCACACAACGCTCTTCGCCATCTGGGTCACGCGTTAATACGATACGACCACGGAAACGTGGTGGCACGATTTCTTCGGCTGGCACTTCCGGATATAAAATGGTGTCACGTTTGCGCGTTGCATGGGTAAATACCATGAACAACGTACGAACGATTGACCCGAATCCAGCTAGAAATTTAAACATTTTGTTCTCCCTGCTGTCTTAGGCCTGATTCAACAGAATCACAGCACCAGTCACCAAAAGGTTAACCAACGCCAATGGCAAGCAAATTTTCCAACCAAAGTTCATCACCTGGTCATAACGTGGACGCATTAAAGAACCACGCGCCAATACAAACATCATTACGAAGAATGCTGTTTTAATAATGAACCAGAATGCTGGTGGAAGGAAATCAAGACCAAATGGTGCTAACCAGCCACCGAAGAACAGGGTTACGATCAATGCAGAGATCAGTACTACGTTTACGTATTCCGCAACGAAGAACATACCCCATTTCATACCGCCATATTCTACGTGGTAACCTTCCGCCAGTTCCTGTTCCGCTTCTGGTTGGTCAAATGGGTGACGGTGAGTTACCGCAACACCTGCAACCACGAAGATCAGGAAGCCTAAGAACTGAGGAATGATAAACCAGACATCTTTCTGTGCTTCTACGATTTCACGCATGTTGAATGAACCGGCAATTGCCACTACACCCATCAGTGAAATACCCAGGAACACTTCATAAGAAATAGTTTGCGCTGCTGAACGTAGACCACCAAGCAATGCGTATTTGTTGTTAGAAGACCAACCACCAAATAGTACTGCATATACCGCAATACCTGCCATTGCCATGAAGAACAACAGACCGATACTCATGTCTGCAACACCTAGATAAGGTGACACAGGAATAACCATGAACGACAGCACCGCAGTTGCCATCGCAACTGCTGGAGCCATACGGAAAGTCAATTTATCGGCAAATTTTGGTGTCCAGTCTTCCTTGAACATGATTTTCAGCATGTCGGCAACAATCTGGAACATACCGCCCGGACCTACACGGTTCGGACCGTAACGGTCTTGCCACAAGCCGAGTAAACGACGTTCAATAAAAGACATCAACGCAGCGATCAGTACTACAACCAGTAAGATCACGATCGCTTGAAGTACTGAATAGGCGATTGGCCAGTTTTCAGCCCACAGCGGCGTTTGACGGATTAATTCTTGTTCCATGAATTACGCTCCTACCGCGACTGAAACAGGCTCTGCAAGAGATACCGTTGGTGCAAGACCAATTGGGTAGCCAATATAACCTGTTGGTAAGTATTCAATCACTTGTACAGGAAGAACGATTGAAGTCTCGCCTGCTTTCACAGTGATCTTCTGACCGTCTTGCAGGTTCAAGCGTGTAGCATCCTGTTCGCCCACTGCAAATACTGCATCCGGAATACGTGATTCCATGGCAGGTGTTTTAATGGTGAACTCGCCAGATGCAAAGATGTGATGCATTGGTACCAGACGGAAGCTTTCAGCATTTACGAGCACAGGGGCTGGTGCGACGAAGCTACGCGCTGGACGCTTTGGTAAACGGTCGAATAAACGAACGCCTGAATCACCGCCTTTTAAGTGACCGCCCACTTCATCCTGGTATTTGTTCCAGGCTTGTGGTGAGTTCCAGCCTGCAGACCAGGCAAATGGAATCAGTGGAGATGGTGTTTCATTACCCACATAACCTTCCATAGAGAATGTTAATGCAGAATCGATATCGGTTGGCTGTTTCGGCTCGTGGACAGACAATGGCGCACGCATCGAAGTACGGCCTGAGTAACGACGTGGTTCACGTGCCACTTTCAGACCATGTACACGGAAGCCCGCATCAGGTGCAACATCCAGAATGCCTTCCAGCGCTGGAATGTTTTTTGCCACTGACTCGATCACGTCATCCAGCAAAGTCCAAGAAATCGCTTTGCCTTGTACGCCTGTTTCCAGTGCGTGTAACCAGCGCCAAGATTCTTTGATTGCCAGTTCCGGGTTGTAGTAGTTAGGGTCATACACTTGATAGAAACGTTGTGCACGGCCTTCTTGAGAAACGACAGTACCATCACCTTCAGCAAATGAGGCAGCAGACAATACGATGTTCGCTTTCTTCACAGTCGCAGTTTCAGAGTGATCCAATACGATCACCTGTTTGCCTGCAAGCGCAGCATCAACCTGAGCCGCTGGTAAACGACGGTAAAGATCGTTTTCTACAATTAGGACAGTGTCATAGTCTTGTGCAAATGCTTGCTCAAGGCTTTGACCACCGAAGATTGCCAGCCCCATTGAGTTCACTTCAGGAACAGTCAAGGTCAAGCCCGCATTACCCAGGTTTTGTGCTACTTGTGCAGCAGCTTCCATGATGGTTGCGTCTTGTAGACTTGTACCAGAGATGATCAGTGGTTTCTTGGCAGCTTTCAGCGTATCTGCAATGGTTTGTGCAAATGCTTTCGCATCGTCATCAAGACCAGTTATGACTTCACCTTTCACACCCGCAGCAATCGCGAAGCCTAAACGTGCGATGTCATTTGGAGAAGCAACCACTTCACCTTCCGCAACGTCAGACAAACGTGTTTGTGTTGCAGCCAGAATGTAAATCGGAGATTTCGCATCTTGGGCAATACGTTGTACAGGTTCAGCCAGCCATTCTTGGGTACGGCGCTCTGCAGCCATTTCCTTGCCTTTATTTTTCGCAGCTTGGCGAACAGATAAAGCCATACGTGGCGCAGTTTGAGTCAGATCTTCACCCAGAATGAGTACCGCATCATAGCTTTCGATTTCACGCATGTTCGGGTTATAAACACCTTCGGTTTGCATGATCGATGCAGCCAGGTCAACCAAATTTTGCTCTTTTTGAGCCATACCGGTTGAGTAATTGTCTTGACCAACTAACTCACGTAGTGCGAAGTTAGCTTCAAGCGATGCACGTGGTGAACCGATCCCCAGTACTTTTTTGCCTTGGATTTTCGCAATTACGGTATCCAATGCTGTATCAACAGAAACAGTTTCTACATTCGTGCCAGTACGGAACTGTGGCTGACGCGGACGGTCTTTACGGTTTACATAACCGGTACCGAAACGGCCTTTATCGCACAGGAAGTATTGGTTAACTTCACCGTTGAAACGGTTTTCAACGCGACGAAGCTCACCATAACGCTCACCTGGAGAGATGTTACAACCTGAAGAACAGCCATGACATACGCTTGGTGCGTACTGCATGTCCCATTTACGGTTATAGCGTTCTGAGTGAGTCTTATCGGTGAATACACCAGTCGGACAAACTTCAGTCAGGTTACCTGAGAATTCAGATTCCAAAGTACCTGATTCCGGACGACCGAAATAAACGCGAGAAGCGTTTGCATATACGCCGAAATCCGTACCGCCCGCATAGTCTTTGTAATAACGAACACAACGGTAACATGCGATACAACGGTTCATCTCGTGCGCAATGAACGAACCAAGTTCTTGGTTGTAATGCGTACGCTTGGTGAACCGGTAACGACGACGGTCATGTTGTGTCATCACAGTCATATCTTGCAGGTGACAGTGGCCACCCTCTTCACAGACTGGACAATCGTGCGGGTGATTGGTCATCAAGAATTCAACAACAGAAGCACGGAAATCTTTTGCTTCTTTGTCTTCAATCGAGATGTAGGTATTGTCAGCAGCCGGTGTCATACATGACATGACCAAACGACCACGCGTATCTTCTGGATTCGCGTATTGAGTCACAGCACATTGACGGCAAGAACCGACAGAACCTAAGGATGGATGCCAACAAAAGTATGGGATGTCGATGCCAAGACTCAAACATGCTTGCAGCAAGTTTTCCGAGCCGTTGACTTCATACGATTTTCCATCGACATGAATTGTAGCCATAGTCGAATTCCTTAAGCTTGTTCTACGTTGCGGGTTTGAGCGGCAGCATTTACGACTTTCGCTTCAAATTCGCCACGGAAATGTTTGAGTGCGCCCATTAACGGTTCCATAGCACCTGGTGCGTGAGCACAGAAAGTTTTACCAATCCAAAGCTTACGAGTCAGTTCTTGTAAGTGATCGATATCTTCTTTCTTGCCAGTACCATCTTCAAGTGCTTTAAGCGCTTTCACCGCCCAAGGTAAGCCATCACGGCAAGGTGTACACCAGCCACATGATTCACGCGCAAAGAATTCTTCGAGGTTACGGGTTGCTGAAACCATACATTGAGTTTCATCAACCACCATCAATAGACAGGTACCTAAACGTGAACCTGCTTTCATGATGCTTTCCGCATCCATCGGAAGATCGATATGCTCGGCAGCCAGGAAGTCAGTTGATGCACCACCGGGTAACCATGCTTTCAGCTTCAGGCCGTCACGCATACCACCGGCATGTTCTTCAATCACTTCACGTGCAGTGGTACCGAATGGCAGTTCCCATAGACCTGGGAATTTCACCTTACCTGAAGCACCATAAATTTTTGTGCCAGGATCTTTCGATTTACCTGCAGACAGACCGATGTACCATTCTGGACCACGCAACATGATGGCTGGCAAGTTGTTGTAGGTCTCTACGTTGTTCACGATCGTAGGACGACCCCAAGCACCTGCAACCTGCGGGAATGGCGGTTTGGTACGCGGGTTTGCACGGCGACCTTCAAGCGAGTTAATCAATGCAGTTTCTTCACCACAGATATAACGACCCGCACCGGTATGCACGTGTAACTCGAAGCTCCAGCCAGAATCCAGGATGTTGTCACCCATGTAACCTTTGGCACGAACCTGCTCAAGTGCTTCGTTCAGGTACTTCGCCGCTTCGATGTATTCACCACGGATGAAGATATAACCTTGAGTTGCTTCAAGGGTATAAGCTGCAATCAGCATACCTTCGATCAGCTGATGCGGAAGATCTTCCATCAACAGACGGTCTTTGAAGGTACCTGGTTCCATCTCATCGGCATTACAAATCAGGTAACGTGGACCTGAATTGTCATTTGGCGCCATCAGCGACCATTTGATCCCTGCCGGGAAGCCTGCACCACCACGACCTTTTACGGTTGCAGCCTTTACAACTTCCAGCACTTCTTTCGGTGTCATAGACAGGGCTTTTTTAAAGCCTGCATAGCCTTCAAGCGCTTCATAGTCATCGACATGACGGACATTTGCTTGTTTGCTTAGACGCCAAGTCAGTGGATGCGTTTCCGGGTTACCGTCGCCATAAATTGGTTTTGGTTCGGTATTCATACATACTTCTCCAATAACTGTTTAATTGATGTTACTTCCACGAGACCGTGAGTATCTTCATCAATCATGAGGGTTGGACCTTTATCACAGTTACCTAGGCAGCAAATTGGAAGCAAGGTAAAACGGCCATCCGCTGTGGTTTGGCCGAACTGGATACCCAATTCACGCTGGAATGCTTCTGCTAAAGTCTCCGCACCCATCAAGAAACATGCAATTGAGTCACACAGTAAAATTACGTGACGACCCACTGGCTGACGGTAAATACGGTTATAGAACGTTGCAACCCCTTCCAAATCGGCAAGGCTCATGCTGAGCATTTGCGCGATGGCATTCATTTGAGCATCGTCTACCCAGCCATTACGGCGTTGTACACACTTCAGCGCATCAAGACACGCTGCACGTGGGTAAGGGTAATGCCCAATGTGATGTTCAATTTCGTGGATTTCTTCCGAAGTTAAAATCCCTTCAACATTCACACGTGGCTTTTTATCAGTCAAAATCATCATAATGCGTTTACCCCTTAGCGATCCACGTCAGCCATTACGACGTCGATTGTCGCTAAATAAATGATTAAGTCAGATACAAGACTGCCGTTAATCACAGAAGGCATTTGCTGTAAATGCGTGAAAGTTGGTGTACGAATACGGGTACGGTAACTCATGGTTGACTTGTCTGAAGTCAGATAATAAGTCGACGCACCTTTCACCACTTCTGCCATCACAGATGATTCACCTGCAGGCATTACAGGACCCCAAGAAACGCTCAAGAAGTGCGTAATCAAGGTTTCAATATCTTGTAATGTTTTGTCTTTTGGTGGTGGAACAGCCAGCGGATGGTCCGCTTTGTACGCACCAGATGGCATATTCTCTAGACACTGCTTAATGATTTTCAGTGACTGTTCGATTTCACGGAAGTGAACAATCACACGAGCATATGCATCGCCTTCGTACTCAACCGGTACTTCGAAGTCGTAATTTTCATAACCGCTATATGGACGGTATTTACGTACGTCAAAGTCGATACCTGTAGCACGCAGACCAGTACCTGTTACGCCCCATGCCAATGCAGATTTCGCATCGTACTGAGCCACATTACGGGTACGACCCACAAATACAGAGTTTTTCAGTGCTGCAGTGTAGTATTCATTCAAACGCTTAGGCATCCAGTCGAGTAAGTCTCGAACCAGTTTTTCCCAACCATTTGGCAAGTCATGTGCAGTACCACCGATACGGAACCATGCTGGATGCATACGGTAACCGGTGATCGCTTCCACGATGTCATACACTTTCTGACGGTCAGCGAACATATAGAATACTGGGGTCATACCGCCGGCATCCTGAATCGCAGTACCGATGTACAGCAAGTGGTTATTGATACGGAACAATTCCGACATCATGACACGGATACATTGTGCGCGGTCTGGCACAGTAATGCCTGCCAATTGTTCCACACCCATCACATACGGCATGTTTTGAGCACAACCACCCAAATAGTCCACACGGTCAGTATACGGAATGAATGAATGCCAAGTTTGACGTTCAGCCATCTTTTCCACACCACGGTGGTGATAGCCGATATCTGGCACACAGTCTTTCACTTCTTCACCATCCAACTGCAAAATTACACGGAACGCACCGTGCGCAGACGGGTGGTTAGGACCCAAATTCAGGAACATGAAATCTTCATCTGCATTACCGCGCTTCAGACCCCAGTCTTCTGGCACGAAACGTAGATGTTCCTGTTCAAAGTCCTGCTTGGCTTTGTCTTGAATATACGGAGTATATTCAGTCGCACGTGCAGAATATTCTTTACGTAGCGGATGACCTTCCCAGTAGGTTGGCAACAAGATACGACGGAGCATTGGATGCCCTTCGAAATTGATGCCGAACATGTCATAAGCTTCACGCTCATACCAGTTCGCATTTGGCCAGATATTCGTTGCGGTCGGAATATTCAGATCGCTGTCGCTTAATGCAACTTTAATACGAATGTCACAGTTACGCTCTAAAGATAATAAATGATAGAACACTGTGAATTCTGACGCAGGCAAACCGTCACGGTGCGTACGTAAACGCTCATCTACTGCAGACAAGTCGAATAGCATCACGTATGGACGTGGCACGGTACGCAAGAACATCAATACTTCTTGTACACGTGCGCGCTCAACCCAAACTGTCGGGAAATCCTCGAAAGTTGTTTGCACAAAGAAGTTCTCACCAAACTTGGTTTTGAGCTCTTCAATGATGGCAAATGCTGGGCGTGAATCAACTGCTGTTGATTCTGGCATAGCAATGTCAGTTTCAGCCATTGGCTTGGCTTCCTATTTAATACAAATTCAGTCAACCTAAACGACAACTACACCCATAGCGGGTGCACAACAAAAAACTGGTCGTTTAAATTATTTAATTTCATCCATAGAGCGTAAGTTCTTCACAGCCACACGCTGGTCTTTCTTACGGTCACGTTCCGGCATCATCTTTGGCTTATACACTGGCTTAAGATCATCACCGATTACCGCAGACAGCGGACGACGCTCTAATTGAATTTGGTCTTGTAACAGCATTAATGCCTGGATCAATGCTTCAGGACGTGGTGGGCAGCCCGGAACGTATACATCTACCGGAATAATCTTATCCACACCTTGTACGACTGAATAAATATCGTACATACCACCTGAGTTCGCACACGCACCCATTGAAATCACCCATTTCGGTTCAAGCATCTGTTCATACAGACGTTGAATTACCGGAGCCATTTTCACGAAGCATGTACCTGCTACAATCATCAAGTCTGCCTGACGCGGTGAAGCACGGATAACTTCGGCACCAAAACGTGACAAGTCATGTACACCGGTCAAAGTCGTTGCATATTCAACGTAGCAGCAAGATGTACCAAAGTTAAATGGCCAAACTGAGTTCTTACGACCCCAGTTCACTGCTGTGTGCATTACATCCTCTAGGCGAGTCATGAACACATTTTTATTCACTTCTTCTTCTAGAAGCGGATCTTCTACAACGATACGCTCTTGAAGTGGATATTCATCAGCATTCGGATTCGCACGGGTTAATGTATATTTCATCCCGAGTTACTCCTTATCAGAGGGTTGAACTTGTGATTTTTTCACAAGACCAGATGATTGAGCTGGGATTTGACCAGTTGGATCCATAACCAATTCTTCAACTGAGTTGAAGCGCGTAATTTCTGCAAGATCCATATTTGGCGAACCAATTTTAGCTTTGTATCCTGCTGCTTTACGTCTGTCTGAAGGTGCCCAGTTCAGTGCGCCTGTCGATAATTCGTAAACCAAACCAACAAGTAAAACCAAAATAAAGATAGCTGCAGTTGCAAAACCAATCCAACCTACTTCACGAACAGAAGATGCCCATGCATACAGGTAAAGTGCTTCGAGGTCGAAGACTACAAAGAAAATTGCAACTAAATAGAATTTCGCAGACAAGCGGATACGAGCTCCACCTGCGCTGACTACGCCTGACTCAAACTGCTCCTGCTTGGCACGGCCCCATGATTTACCCCCGAGGAGTAATGGGACAGTGAGCATAAAGACGCATAAAAATGTAACGCCGATCACGAAGGCAATAATTGCCCATTCGTATGGAGTAATGGCACTCATGCGGGGATAACTCCTGGCAGGCCGATTTATTAACAAAGAATGTATGTATTGGCCTTCAAATACACCAAACACAAAATTAATCCCGCCAATTGTACCTGATTTTGGATTTCACTTGCTAGTTTATAAGCCTTAGTCTTTTGGATGATTTTTTAGACATTCCTAATTTTATTCTGGCTTTAAGCTCATAGAATCTCAACCGATCGTTTTTTTAAATTAAAGTTTAAATTTCCATTATTTTTTTCTAAACCCAGATAGACTTTTAAAGCCCTGCTTAATTAAGCCTCACTCCTTGTACAGTGGCTGGCTACCCACCCAATGAAACGAAACTTATAAAGAATCAATCAAAAACATTTCACCTTTGCATAATGCCTCGAAAAAATCAGTGTGTTTTTAAAAGATGTTTAACATGAATGTTGTCATTCAATTAGAAGCCTGCCTTTTCTACCCGCTCTCGGTAAACCTAAAAAGAGCAATTGTGTATTTTTGCAACACGTCCAACAGTTTGATTCAGATTATGATATTTCTATTTTTAAACACACTATGACATTTATAAAGTAACAATAAGGAGTCCATGCATGTCTCTACGATTTACCCATAAACCTGATTATTTTTTCTTTGCTCAATTATTGATGCGACATGTAGAAAGCTATATCCAAAAACATCAGGATGCCAGCAATGCAATCTTTGACTTAGGGGATATTCATAAACTTTTCCAGACAGACTATGCCTCTTCCAGCATTAACCTGGACGGTATTATGAATATTGCCGATGAGTACAAGCTTGAAACCTTATCTGGTGACCAGAAGCTAATCCAAAGCTATCAGGTAGATGTTAAAAATAACAAGCTACTGATCAACTTCAATTCTGATGCCTTAAACAGCCTGAAAGAAGGCAAGCCACTGATTGAACCGGATGCTACCATCCATGAATAATCCCCTTTAAATAGCCATAAAAAAACGATACCTATGTATCGTTTTTTCTCACCTAAACTCTTATTCTGACTGATCTGACACTTCAGCTTTTTCCAGCTTTTCGATCGGTTTTTGCTTGATTTTTTTACCGTAACGGCTGGCTGGCCAAATCATGATAAAGCGTGCACCACCCAGTGTCGGACTTTGATCGACCTGAATCTCTCCACCAAACCAGTAAGCAATCCGGCTGACAATAGACAAGCCCAAACCATACCCCCCTGAAGCACGGGTACGACTATCATCCAGTCGGGCAAAAGCTTCAAAGATACGGGCGCGGTCAGCTTCTGGAATCCCCGGACCATCATCTTCTACACAGATATACGCCATGCCCTTAGCATCTAGTCCGCCGCTGATCAGGATTTTCTGCTCACAGTAGCGTACTGCATTACCCACCAGATTTTGCACCACACGATGCAGGTAACGTCGTTCAGCTTCTACGGTTACAGGTACTGGCATTGGCAGCACTTCAACTTCTTTGCCAGTTTTTAGAGCATCTGTTTCGACGGCCACCTGCTCCAACACTTCAAACAGATCAATATCTTCAAATTCAATTGAAGGCATGCCCTGTTCCAGTTTGGCATAGGTCATGATTTCATCGATCAAGGTATTTAAGGCCTCAATATCCTTATCAATCTGCTCAACCTGCTGCAAGCGATAATCATAGTCGTCTTCATCTGCCATCATTTCCACAGCAAAACGGATACGGGCAACCGGTGTACGCAGCTCATGCGATACAGCACGCATCAATTCACGCTGCGCTTCAATCAGGCGCTGAATATGGTCCGACATATTGTTATAGCTGGAAGCCAGCGTCGCCATCTCATCACTACCCTCTACTGGAAGACGCAATGACATGTTCCCGGTTTTCATCTTATTCAGGGCATAGCTCACTTCTCGCAGTTTACGCTGCATTGGCACCAGCAGACCATAAATCCCCAGACTTAAGACAAACAGGCTCAGTAAGGTAATCCCGGCAGCTAACTGGAATGGCATCCAGTTAAATAACGGCACTGGCCCCATCACCAGCACTTCAGACGTCGAGCTAGGAATAGGAGAAATGATCGAAATTGTAGTGCCGCGAATTGAGGCACTATCACGATATAAAATAATGCTGTGATCCAGACGCAAACGTCCGATCTGCTCGGAATCTAGTGGCAGGCTCTGGACATTTTCGATCGAGATTGGATAAGAGAAATAGTCCTGAATTCGCTTCAGGTATTCTTTTTCCTGACCTGGGTAGTACACCAGATAGTCCAGAATAAAGACCGGTAAAGCCTTCATCTGACGTTCAGTAATATTATCCGCCTTAATATAAAGATAATGACTTGGATCATCGCGTAGCCCAATGACAATATAAGCTACCCCAGTTTTAGCATCCCAACGCACGACTGCCTTACGGTCAGCCAGACGTCGACCTTCCGCTCGGGTAATATCCACTTTACTGGCTTCGACATAGTAGATCGGCAATTCCAACAGATCAGACGCATCTGAAACCCAATCCATCTTTTGCTGCAGATTAGGCTGTCTCGCAACCCCCTCACTGATGATATATGCCATACCATTAGTCAGGGATTCACGATACTCCTGCGCACGCTGGTAGTTGATGATCTGTACCAGCAGATAGCTGAATACTGCCACCAGGACCACAAGCATGACCAGGCCTGCGTATATCCGCAAAAATATACTGTGTTTAAACACCTATTAATTATCCTGTTTATTCAGGCGGCTAAAGGCACCGATTAGATACCGTTAGTTTCTTTGACGAATAGATAACCTTTACTACGTACTGTTTTAATACGTTTTGGATTTTCAGGATCGTCACCAATTTTTGGACGAATGCGCGAGATACGCACATCAATTGAACGGTCTTGGCCGTCATATTCGATGCCGCGTAGACGCTCGAAGATATCTTCACGTGACAGGATGCGGCCCGCATTTGAAGCCAGCAGCCACAACAGGTCATATTCTGCACTGGTAAAGTCAACCAGCTCACCATTCAAGGTCACTGAACGACCACCATTGTCGATCACCAGGTCATCAAATTCGATGCGCTGAGCCACTTCATCTTCAGGCACCTTGTCGGTACGACGCAATAAAGCACGAATACGAGCCAGCAGGACACGCGGCTGAACCGGTTTAGCGACATAGTCATCTGCACCCATTTCCAGACCTAAGACCTGATCCATATCTTCAGTACGTGCAGTCAGCATTAAAATCGGTTGATGATAATGTGGACGAACTTCACGGCAGATGGTCAAACCATCAGCACCTGGCAACATGACATCTAGAACCACCATGTCTGGTTGCTCAGCAATAATACGACGAATAGCACGGTTGCCATCCGGCTCTACCCCAACCTCAAGACCATTACGAATGAGGTATTCTTGTGTTAAACGAGCAAGACGCTCATCATCTTCAACAATTAGAATTTTAGGTAACTTTTCTTCTTGGCTCATGTGTTGCCCCTTTATTTGATGGACGTATGCTACGGACGTATCCTTTTGAAATCCAATAGATACGTTTTTAATATGCTTGCAATATACACACGTTTACATTGTAAACAAGATAGCGTTCACCAAACCAATACATCAAAGTAGCATTTTGTAATATTTTATCGTGCACATTTCACTCGAATGTGCATTTAACTACCGTTTGTCGGCTTATTTGCATCGATTAAAGCTTAATCTGAACAAAATGTGACTAGTTGATTCAGGCCTTTTTAGTTATCCACAATGTTATCTATAAGCACTTTTTGCCAGCTTTGATATGCTATGCCTTGCCGGATAAGGCTTATGCAAGAATCAATAAAAATTGGGATCTTTTTGCAAAAGATTAAGATAAAACTTCAGAAAAATATTTAGCAAAATGTCAATATTGATCTACCCTAAATTTTCCCGTATCTTGTGTTCAATTAATTTTATAACCACTAGGTCTTGTGTTTATTCCTCGAACACTGTGGCACGATTTTTGCCCAGTTCAAACGGTCCATAAACATAAAAATAGATGACAATGGAGCTATGCTAACATGAGCGTAATCACGTCCACTCCGGGTCAACTTCAGGTGATTAAACGCACCGGTGATGTTGCCGCTTTTGATGCAGAAAAAATTTCTGTTGCAATTGGAAAAGCATTTTTGGCAGTAGAAGGCCAGCAAAGTGCAGATTCGAGCCGTATACACGACCGTATCGAACAATTAACGGAAATGGTTCTGAATACATTCAAACGCCGTTTACCATCGGGTGGCACGATCCATATCGAAGAAATTCAGGATCAGGTTGAACTTGCGCTGATGCGTACTGGCGAACAGAAAGTTGCACGTGCCTATGTCATCTACCGTGAACAACGTTCTGAAGCGCGCAAACAGTTAGGTGCCAACCATCACCCTACACTGCAAGTCACTGATGCAGAAGGTAAGTTAAAGCCGCTTGACTTAAGCGAATTGACTGCGACTGTGACTCGTGCTGCTGAAGGCCTTGAAGGGATCGACGTACAGGCGATTGTCGATGAGACCGTAAAAAACCTTTATAACGGTGTAAAAGAGTCTGACATCTCTACCACAATGATGATGGCAACTCGTACCCGTATTGAGCAAGAACCTAACTATACTTATGTGACTGCACGTCTGTTGCGTGATGACCTGGTGGCTACCGGTTTAGAGTTCTTGGGTCTATCCACTGATACTAATGAAGGTGATGCACTTGAAACTTTCCTGAAAAAAGGGATTGAGTTAGAGCTTCTTTCACCTGAATTGTTAAACTTTGACCTGGCTAAGCTGGCTGCAGCGATTCAACCAGAACGTTCAAACCAGTTCACTTACCTAGGTCTGCAAACCCTATTTGACCGTTACTTTATCCACTCAGATGGCGTGCGTTTCGAATTGCCGCAATTGTTCTTCATGCGTGTGTCTATGGGTCTTGCCCTGAACGAAGATAACCGTGAAGACCGTGCAATCGAGTTCTATAACTTATTGTCTAGCTTCGACTACATGGCGTCTACGCCTACCCTGTTCAACTCAGGTACGCTACGTCCACAGTTATCTAGCTGCTACTTAACTACAATTGATGATGATCTGTTTGACATCTATGGCGCGATGCGTGATAACGCAATGCTGTCTAAATGGGCAGGCGGTTTAGGTAATGACTGGACTCCAGTTCGTGCCCTGAACTCTTACATTAAAGGTACAAACGGTAAGTCTCAAGGTGTGGTGCCATTCCTTAAAGTTGCCAACGATACTGCTGTTGCAGTAAATCAGGGTGGTAAACGTAAAGGTGCGGTATGTGCATACCTGGAAACCTGGCATCTGGATATCGAAGAATTCCTTGAGCTGCGTAAGAATACGGGTGATGACCGTCGTCGTACTCACGACATGAACACTGCGAACTGGGTTCCTGACCTGTTCATGCAACGTGTATTCGAAGATGCTGAATGGACACTGTTCACACCTTCTGAAACGCCTGATCTTCATGATCTGACTGGTGCAGAATTCGCTGAGCGTTATGCTTACTACGAAAGCATTGCCAAAGAAACAAACATGTTGCACAAGAAAATCCGTGCAAAAGATTTGTGGCGCAAAATGCTGTCTATGCTGTTCGAAACAGGCCACCCATGGATCACGTTCAAAGACGTATGTAACCTGCGTTCACCACAACAACACGTAGGTGTGGTTCACTCTTCTAACCTGTGTACAGAAATCACCCTGAACACCAGCAAAGAAGAAATCGCAGTATGTAATTTAGGTTCGATCAACCTGGTACAACACGTTCAAGGCGGCAAGCTGGATCGTGAAAAACTGGCTCGTACAGTAAAAACTGCGGTTCGTATGCTCGATAACGTGATCGACATCAACTACTACGCAGTTCCACAAGCACGTAACTCGAACCTGAAACACCGTCCAGTCGGTATGGGTATCATGGGCTTCCAGGATGCGCTTTACGAAATGGGTATGGCTTACGGTTCTGACGCTGCGGTTGAGTTTGCTGATGAATCAATGGAAGTGATTTCTTACTACGCAATTTCAACTTCAAGTGACCTTGCTGTTGAACGCGGTACGTATGAAACATTCAAAGGCTCATTGTGGGATCAAGGTATTCTGCCAATCGACTCACTTGACCTGGTTGCGAAAACTCGTCCAGAACGCATGTTTGAAGTAGACCGCACACAACGTCTGGACTGGGACACTTTACGTGCCAAAGTTCAAAAAGACGGTATGCGTAATTCGAATGTGATGGCGATTGCTCCGACTGCAACTATTTCGAACATTTGTGGCGTGTCTCAGTCAATCGAGCCTACATTCCAGAACCTGTATGTGAAATCTAACCTGTCTGGTGAATTCACAGTGATCAACCCATACCTGGTACGTGCGTTGAAAGAACGTGGTCTTTGGGATGCAGTGATGGTCAATGACCTGAAACACTTTGAAGGTTCAGTACAAAAGATTTCTCGTATTCCTGAAGAATTGAAAGCGATCTTTGCGACTGCGTTTGAAGTTGAGCCACGCTGGATCGTAGATGCTGCTTCTCGTCGTCAAAAATGGATCGATCAGGCGCAATCTCTGAACCTGTACATCGCTGGTGCAAACGGTAAGAAACTGGACATCACTTACAAGATGGCTTGGTTACGTGGTCTGAAAACCACTTACTACCTACGTGCATTAGGTGCAACTTCTGCTGAAAAATCAACCATTAATACTGGTGCATTGAATGCAGTTAAACCTGCAACTGTTGCGGCTCCTGTAGTTGCAGCGCCAGTGGTTGAAGAGAAAAAACCTGAAGCGCCTGTAGAGGAAGAAGGTTTCACTCAAGCAGCGCCAGTGCCACAAGCATGTTCAATTGATAATCCTGATTGTGAGGCTTGTCAATAATCTGACGGGTTTCTAATCCACCCCGACCCTCCTTTTTCAAAGGAGGGGGATTTCTCGAAGCAAATGGCGGGATGCAAGTCCCCCTTTGCAAAAGGTGAGCAGCACTGCTGCGCAAGAGGGGGATTCAAATTTTAAAGAGATTTTGTTTTGATTATTACGATAGTCATCACACTCAAAGGTAAGGCAGTTCCTACAGCCAATCCTAAGAGCCAAATTTTAGACATAAAAAAAGGGAATCTTCCTACAGATCCCCTTTCCAGTCTAAGAAGCGAGTTCTTCGACATATTGCTTCGCTAAAAGCAGGTGAATAATCGCCTGATCTCGCAATATCGTCAAGGACTTTTGAGTAACAACTGCCCTAATGATATTTAAGGAGTATGAAAATGGCGGTTTATTCTATAAGTTATGATTTGGTAACACCAGGTCAGAAACATGAAGCTGTGCGGAAGGAAATAAAAAACTTTCCTGATTGGTGTCATGTAATGGACTCTTATTGGTTTATTAGTACAACTTTGTCTAGTGAGCAAATAAGAGAGCGACTTAGAAAACATACAGATAGTAATGATCTAATTCTAGTAATGCCTGCCTCAAAAAATCACTCTGGATGGTTGAGACAAGAAACATGGGATTGGATTAATAAACATATCTAATATGTTTATTTAAAAAGGAAACCTCAATGCCCCATATGACTCACAATTACATGTTAGGACTTGTGGCATTGATCCTTTCCTTTGCCGTTACCTTCTACGCACCGATTGCTTATTTCTGGTTTAAAGTTCGCCAGCAACAGCGTAAACAAAATAAGTAGTGGGGATTTATCTCTGAACAAATTCAGAGCATTCATCGACAAAACTTAATTTTGTTTACACAAATTGAGCGTATAGTAAGACATCTCAGCACTGCTGGATGTCTAATAAAAGATATAAAGCAACTAGAGAGAATTGATATGTCTATCCTAAGTTGGGACGATTTCGAAGATGATTCGCAAAAACCGGCTGCACCTGAACAGCAGCCTACGCCCGTCGAGCCGAAAAAAACGGCTAATCCGCAGATGGTATCTGATGCAAGCAACACATCGTCGAATGTGGCAGCTGCACAACCCGCTGCAGCCCCTCGAAGCGCAGGATCAAATTCAACCGATTCACTGGCAAGAGCATCTGCTTCCCTAGACCAACTGGACGTTGCGCCTGGTCTTGAAGAACTTGAGATGGGCGCACAGCGTGTACAGGTTGATGATAAACGTATGATCAACTGCCGTGCTGACTTGAACCAGTTAGTGCCATTCAAATACGAATGGGCTTGGCAGAAATATCTGGATGGTTGTGCGAACCACTGGATGCCTCAAGAAATCAACATGAACCACGACATCGCGTTGTGGAAGTCTGAAAATGGCTTGACTGAAGATGAACGTACCATCGTGATGCGTTCACTTGGTTTCTTCTCTACTGCGGATTCACTAGTAGCAAACAATCTGGTATTGGCGATCTACCGTCACATCACCAACCCTGAATGCCGTCAGTACATCCTGCGTCAGTCATTTGAAGAAGCGATTCATACGCATGCTTACCAGTACTGTATCGAGTCTTTAGGTATGGACGAAGGTGAAGTCTTCAACATGTACCGCGAAGTCCCATCAGTTGCACGTAAAGCGGCTTGGGGCTTGAAATATACACAATCTCTAAGTGATCCTACTTTCAAAACCGGTACACCAGAAAACGACCAGATCTTGCTTCGCAACCTGATCGCATTCTACTGTGTACTTGAAGGTATCTTCTTCTACTGCGGTTTCACCCAAATTCTGTCTATGGGTCGTCGTAACAAGATGAATGGTGTTGCTGAGCAATTCCAGTACATCCTGCGTGATGAATCTATGCACCTGAACTTCGGTATTGATATGATCAACCAGATCAAGATCGAGAACCCACATCTGTGGACTGCTGAATTCCAGCAAGAAGTGATTCAGATGATCCTTGAAGGCACCATGCTTGAAATCGAATATGCACGTGACACGATGCCACGCGGTGTATTGGGCATGAATGCCGGTATGATGGAAGAATACCTGAAATTTATCTGTAACCGTCGCTTGAGCCAGTTAGGCTTGCCTGAACAGTTTACTGGTGTGAACAATCCATTCCAGTGGATGTCAGAAATGATGGATCTACGTAAAGAGAAGAACTTCTTCGAAACTCGCGTAACAGATTATCAAACTGGTGGCGCGTTAAGCTGGTAAGAAATATCACATAATATATAAAGTATTATGATCAAAAAAACCGCCTAAAATGGCGGTTTTTTTATTGGATGAATGCTTAACTTATTTCATCTTTTCAACGATTTGTTCAGCTTTTTTCAGATGTGTCGCTACCGCAGTACGGGTGTGCGTCAACATGCTTTTTAATTCCGCATTTTTCGCATTTGGAATCAATTGTGTATCCAAAGTGTTCAGGGCTTTACGATGTACTTCAACCTGACTCATCATATAGTCTTTATCGGCTGCAGATGGCTTGCTCAGGTCAGTAACAATCTTGTCACTATCGCTTTGCAATGCCGTACTGAGACTGCTTGCTTGAGGAGTTAATTTTAAACGGTCTGCCAGAGCCTGGCCTTTTTTCTCGTTCGCTGTATGTTCGCTAATCATCATTTGCGCATACTTACGTGCGTCATCTGTTTTAAGTTTTGGCAAAGCTGTTTTTGCCTGTTTAATTTCACCGTTATTGACCGTACTTACAACCTTAATCACTTGGCTCTCAGTTAAATTCATTCGGCTGTCATTTGATGCTTTAGAATTTGCTTGAGCAGCAGTTGAAGATTGCTGATTCATTGCCATCGTTTGACCAGCAGTGAATAGCAATACACCACTCATCGCAACGCAGTTAATCATCTTCTTCATTGGAATAGCTTTCATCATGGCACTCTTTAATGTTTTATTAATTAAAATTGTCTTTATAAAATAGGTGAATTCACTTAAAAACAGTGTAATGTTTAAGTTGTTTTATGAGATCAATATATAAGCATTTATTAACTTAAGCAAAGTCTGTTGGGGATTAGTTTCTTATTCAAACTCTACGTAAAAATTCGCAATATATTTATATTGAATAAAATACTAAAATTAATTAAGTTATTGATTTAAATTCTATTTTATAAATTTCAGTATATTTTTAGCCTTATTAAACTTATCTTAGTTTTGCTCCATTAAATCATTCCTTATTATTCAACAAATTAAGAAAATCTAAATTTAACTAAATTATTTGTTATCGGCTAAATCAACTTCTTATTAATCAGAACTTCTAGCTTTAGATAGTGAAAATTTATTACCTAAATATTTTTATAAAAGCTTGATCTCAAAATAAATTTCCTATGCTACTATCGGCCATATATGAATAATATTTATACAAATCCATAATAGCCAGAAGATAAATAGAGAGGGCTTATGAAAGGTTCCATCCTGGATTTTTCTATTCAAGATAATACGGGTTTTATCACAGGGGATGATAACAACCGCTACAGTTTTAGCGGTGCAGACTGGCGTGGACAACGCCCTCCTTCACGCGGTGACCGGGTTGATTTTATTGTTAACTCAACCGGTCAGGCAGCAGATATTTATCTGGCTTTGGGAAACTCGATTCATCTGGGAGAAAGCATTAGCAATCAGATTAATAAATATTCCAATCTGGATCAGGCTGAAGAGAATTACAGCAGTATCGATTGGTTCGTAAAATGTCTAACCAATTATGCAAACTTTTCAGGTCGTGCACGCCGTAAAGAATTTTGGTTCTTTATGCTGTTTTGTGTAATTTTAAGCATTATTAGTGAAGCCATTGATGCAGTTTTAGGCACCAAACCTTTGGTGAATGGCCTGCTAAATTTAGCGCTTCTGCTCCCAAGTCTGGCTGTAGGGGCACGTCGCTTGCATGACATTGGACGCTCTGGATGGTGGCAATTGCTTGTACTGACAGGGATAGGAGCCATTTTACTCATTATCTGGTGGGCAAGTGATACCAAAAAAGAAAATAATGAATATGGTGCTCCTGACAAGTAATGGAACATTACATATCCCGTCTTGATACGGGATATGTTTATAGATTATTTAATTTAATATCAAAGCAATACGTAGGCAATTCATGCTGCAAGATCAGTTATCCAAACTTCCCAATGCAATATGGGTGCAAATTTATAAAGATAAAATGCAACTGATGGACAATGAGGGCACGATTGTGCAAACAATGGTCCCTCCCGTTCCCTATGCGCATGAACGCAGCATCATTGCCGACTTTAATGCTGCCTCAGACACCCTAAAACAGCTGGTATCTACTTCAATTGTTCAAAAACTTTGGGGCTCTACAACGCTGCTGCAAGTTATGGATATGCCTGAAGAGGGTCTGACAGCTCTTGAACAGCGTGCCCTGCTAGAATTAGGTTATGAAAATAGTGCACAAAAGGTGATTCTGTATGATCCCGCAGGTCAGGAAATTACGAAAGCGAGCTTAAGCACCACTTATCCTAAAACCAATCTAAAAATCTTTCTGGTTATCTTAATTGTCGTCATTGCTGCTTCTATCTGGTTTTTAACACTTTAAATGCCATATAAAATTAAAAAACCCAGCATTAAGCGGGATTTTTTAATTGAAGTTCAATGACATCATAAATTTTTATGAATAATCCATTTTAAAAACTTCTGATTAGATTGGATTATATTTAATGATGTCATCCAGCTGTAAAGTTGCACTGTCTACATTCTGTAATATCAGCAAATCAGCGCGTGCAAAGGTGGTATTGGTATCGGAACCATCACGATCGATCGTCACGACTGTATCATCTCCACGTTGTTCGAGCGTGATATAGTTCCCCAGATTTGACGCATCTACTGCCTGATCACTTAATAATGCAGAGACATCGATGGTATCACCTTCAACTGCATTGAAGTCAGTCCAGGTATCTGTACCATTACCGCCTGTTGCATCAGCATTATTCAGTAAATAATAGATCGCTGTGTCTGCTCCTGCACCACCCGTCAGGATGTCATCACCTGCGCCACCCTGTAACAGGTTATCTGCTGGATCGTCGGCATAGTTAATAATCTGGTTTACGCGATCAATATTGATCACCAGATTTGCTGAAGCACTTTCCTGATCGGCCTGTCCCGCATTACGCGTTACCGTATATTCAAATACTTCACTCAGTAATGGGCCCTTTCCTACTGCACTATTGTATTCATAACTGAAATTACCATTTTCATAGAGTTTGAGCTCACCATACGTCCCTTCGATAATGGTAAAGTTACCTCCCTCATCACTTAAATCGAAAGTTACTGGCTGCCCATTAATCTCAGTTAATACGCCACCCGCCCAATTATCCGCTTGTGTGCCGTCGGCTGAAGTTTCCTGAATATTGCCTGTTGCACGGTAGATTTCTCCATTGACTTCGTAGACTTCAGCAGTGGTTCCACCAAATAGCGTTAATGGATTACTTAAGGCTTCTTGAGCGATCAGGTCTATTAAGCCATCAACAGCTGGTAAAACATCATCCAGCCCTAAAGTACTTAGCAATGTATTTAATGATCCGAGCAAGGTATTTAAACCAGTCGTTAGGCCAGTTTCTTCAAGCACGGTATCTAGCAAAATATCGCTAACTAGTGGTTCAACCAGGTTATCGAATAATGCCTGGCCTGCACCATCTACCCCTTCTAAAATTCCATTTAGAAGCGCATCTAATGCTGTACCCAATCCTAAAGTAGTTAATAGGAATCCTAATGCCCCGCCTCCATTTCCTGCAAGTAAACTCCCTACGGAGGTATTGTATACATCACCTAATATTGGGCGAACTAGTATGTTATCCAGAGCCAATGACAAGACTGAATCAACTGCTGTGGTTAAAGTATTTATAATTGGTACAGAAGAACCTGTAGTTAAATCCAATAACTCACGAAGTGTCAATTGCTCCAGAATTCCACGAGGATCAGCGTTTTGGCCAGTCAAGGTAGCTTCGAGTAAACCTAATACAGTATCTGACACCAGATTGTTAACCGTGTTATCGCCTAAATTCGCTAAATCTATAGTGGTCAGGATATCTGCTAATTGTGAAGAATCACCATATACCGAGACTTCATAGGTTCCAGCAGGCAAGTCATTAATATCCAGTCTCAATCCTTGAGCATCTGCTACTCCACCCAGCAGCTCCAGTCCCAATGCACCAGCAACTAAGCCGCCTTGACTGGTATTTGCTGAAGCGACCTCAAATTCTTCGCCAGTGGTTGTATTACGTACCACGAAAGTAAAGGCATTCGCCAAGCTAACCAGATTTTCTTGCTGTACTGCAATCACCACGCTAGAAATATTTTCCTCAATCGTAAAATCGACCACGGCAACTTCCGAAGTGCCATTGAGCACGTCGATACCACTACTATCACTATATGTTTCCAATACAGTTGCATCTCGTGATCCTTCCAAAATTGCGGACACATTATCATCGGCAAGATTCAGTAAACGTTCTGAATTATTTACAACTCCATTTGGTAGATCCGCTGTAGTAAAGCTTGCGGCATCATTCCCTGCCAAGTCCTGAATTGCATTGTCATCATTTCCAGTAGTTGGATCAGTATATTCGACACTAACGGTCTGCCCAGCTGTAATCACTGGATTGGTAATCATCGTGAGGATATTTCCATCGGCAGCAATATTGATCACATCGACTGTAGTCTGATCTGGAGCTGTACCGATTGTAACGACTAGACTATCTAAAGGTGGTAAATTGTCTGCATCTAGAGTTTCATTAAAACTGAGTTCGATGTTACCGTCAGCATTGACTTCAGCATCAATTAATACAGGGGCTACAGTATCTTCTACTGGTTGCTCTGAGTTATTGTCAACGCCACCTACTTCTACCGCATCGAAGCTATCCAGTACATTGCCACTGACATCACGGATTTCCTGACCCTCTCCCGGAGTACTGTCAGCATAAGTGACTGCAACTTCCTGACCTTCAGTAATAACAGGATTGGTTACCAAGATAATTTCATTGCCGTTATAAACAATATCGGTCACCGGAATTTCTGTTCCATCTACGACTACTGTGAAATCAGCAGGTAAAGGATTCGAGGTCGAAACATCTTCATTGAAGCTAAGTTCAATATTACCGTCTGCATTGACTTCAGCATCAATAAGAACTGGACTTTCCGTATCTTCTGCTGGCTGTTCTGAGTTATTTTCAACTCCCCCAACTTCTACCGCATCAAATCCATCCAGCACATTACCACTGCCATCACGGATTCCCTGACCATTTCCCGGGGTGCTGTCAGCATAAGTGACTTCTACTTCCTGACCTTCGGTAATGACTAGATCAGTTACCAGAATGATTTCATTGCCGTCATAGATAATGTCAGTTACCGGGATTTCTTCTCCATCAACTACTACCGCGAAATCAGCAGGCAACGGATTCGAGGTTGACACATCTTCATTGAAGCTAAGTTCAATATTACCGTCTGCATTGACTTCAGCATCAATAAGAACTGGACTTTCCGTATCTTCTACTGGTTGTTCCGAGTTATTTTCAACTCCCCCAACTCCTACCGCATCAAAACCATCTAGTACATTACCACTGCCATCACGGATTCCCTGTCCGTCTCCCGGTGTACTGTCAGCATAAGTGACTTCTACTTCCTGACCTTCAGTAATAACAGGATCGGTTACCAGAATGATTTTATTGCCGTCATAGACAATGTCAGTTACCGGAATTTCTGCTCCATCGACCACTACTGTGAAATCAGCAGGCAAAGGATTCGAAGTCGAAACATCTTCATTGAAGTTGAGTTCGATATTACCGTCAGCATTGACTTCGGCATCAATAAGAACTGGACTTGCTGTATCTACAACGGGTTGTTCTGAATCATTGATCACCCCATTGGGTAGTTCCACTGTGCTAAAGCTTGCCGCATCGTTCCCTGCCAAGTCCTGAATGGCATTCTCATCATTCCGAGCAGTTGGATCGATATATTCCACACTGACAGTCTGACCTGCTGCAATCACCGGACTGGTAATCAGCGTTAAGGTATTTCCATCGGCAACAATATTAATTACATCGACTGTAGTTTGATCTGGTGCGGTACCCACTGTAACGACCAGACTATCTAAAGGAGGTAAATTATCTGCATCCAGTGCTTCATTAAAACTAAGCTCGATATTGCCATTGGCATTAACTTCCGCAGCTAAAAGTATGGGGCCACTAATATCCGGATTCTGCACTCCACCCACATCATCTGAATCCAGATCTTCTAATACATTCCCTTCTGAATCCTTAATTCCCTGATTATCATCAGGTGTACTATCCTGATATTCCACTGTAACTTCTTGTCCGTCCCGGATCTCTGGCTCTGTAATTAGGATAATCTTGTCATCTTGTACAATAATATCGGTGACAGGAATTTCTTCTCCATCCACAACCACTGTGAAATCTTCAGCGCGTGGATTTGAACCATTTATATTTTCATCAAAACTCAGTTCAAGCTGGCCTTCTTCATTCACAATGACGCCGGTTAACTTCGGCGGACTCGTATCCCGATTATCCGAACTACTTCCTGAGGATGAGCCTCCACCTGCCGCTGCCGCAATAGCTCCTAGAGCCAGTGCCCCACCCAACCAAGGTAAAATACCCGCAGCTACGGTTTCACTCTCAGCCAGATCTCCTGTAAGCGGGTGATATCGAATCGTATCGAGCATTACCCCATTTTCATCAGTAAATTCCGCCCAGTACAATTGACCTTCATGTTCAAAAACGATTCGATTATCATTGACTGCATAATCAAAATAATTTTCGATCGTAATGGTTTCACCATTTTTAAAATAGATAACAGCCGAATTACCTTGACGTGTAATTTTTGCCACTTCATCAATCGTGGCATTTACCTTGATCACTGATTTTTCGGTCAAATTCACAATATTAGTATTAATATCCTGAATTAATTCTCCATTCTCTGCCGATAATATCTGTATATTCGCCATATTATTCCCATCCTTTTTTATAATTTATTTATTGCTTAATTAAACGTGAAATACATAGCATCAAAATCAAGGAATGAGAATCTGAAAAATGTTATCTTTAACTTGTTACCAAATATTGTAAACATAGTGAAATGAATAAATTAAAAACTTATTATAAAATTAAGCTGTTGAATTTTAATATTTTTAGCTAGATTTAAATAAATAGATATTAAAATAGGAAAATATGTTTTTGTGAATTATAATCAAATAGGTTCATTAAAATATGACATTGATCACATAAAATGCATTATTATATTTATGTAAGCATGAAAAATATTAGAACAAAAGTATACAAACAATTAATCAAGTTAACGCAATAAAACAGATTTCTATTCAAAAGGTGAAGTTAAAAATTATTGTTAATAATGAATATAAAAAATGCTCCTAAACATAGAAGCATTTTATTTTTAATGAAAATAAAAAATTATTTTAAATAGTCTAATAAATGACTAAAGTTCTCAATCGTATATTTAGGCTGTGCCTGCTGTAATTCAATTTCTGAACCATAGCCGTATTTGACTGCAATCGACTCAATCCCATTATGGCGGGCACCAAAAATATCATGCTCACGGTCCCCCACCATAATGCATTGATCAGCCTGTATGCCTTGTTGTTCCAGGATATACTGAATCAGTTCCCCTTTATTGGTCCGATCACCATTCAGCTCACTGCCATAAATCTCAGTAAAATACTGGGCCAGATTAAAATGTTCCAGAATCTGTTTGGCATAAACGGTTGGTTTTGCTGTTGCGAGAAACAGGCGATAACCACGGCGTTTAAGTTCCGCCAGAGTTTCAGCTACACCTTCAAAGACGTGATTTTCATATAAGCCAGTCACTGCAAAACGCTCACGATATGCCATTAGTGCCTGTTCAGCCAGGGTATCATCCGCATCTACATTCAGAATTTTGGCTAGCGAAGCTTTTAGAGGAGGCCCGATAATCCAGTCAATATTCGTGTCTTCACTGATCGGATGACCCACCTTTTCCAGACCATAGCGGGCAGAAGTCGTAATCCCCACTTTTGGATCAGTTAATGTACCATCCAAGTCAATTAAAATATTCTGAATCACACCTTGTCCCCTATGTTTGCAGCCGACATCAATTCATATCGTGAGTATAGCCAGATTTGTCTACCCTAAAGCAATTATTAGGCCATAAAAACAAGCCAAGAATGCCCATTTTCAGGGTAATCAACTCTATATTTTGATCAGATAAAACATACGAAATTTTGCCTGACAGACCGTTCTTGCAAGTGATAGAAATTAATATCGAGAGTTTGAATAAATTTGCCTATACTAAGGCAATTTTAGTGAATGAAGGACATCATTTTGCGACCTACCGTACTTTGCTTTTCAGGTTTAGATCCTTCAGGTGGAGCAGGCCTTCAAGCAGATATTGAAGCCATCGGTCAAAGTGGTGCTCATGCTGCAATAGCCTGTACAGCCCTGACTATCCAGAACTCGCAACAGGTCTTTGGTTTTGAAGCAACTTCAAAGGAATTACTGCTGGCTCAGGCCAATGCTGTGGTAAAGGATCTGCCGATTCGTTGTGTTAAATCAGGCATGCTGGGAACGACTGAAAATATTGAAGCACTGGCAGAATTTCTAACTGCGCATCCGGACTATCAGTATGTACTGGATCCAGTGCTGGTAGCCAATAGTGGTGGCTCACTTGGCAATCAAGCCACACTGGTCAAAGCGTTTAAACAACTGATTCCGCTAGCCACGATTTTAACTCCAAATACAGTCGAGTTGCGCGCTCTGACAGGTGAGCAGGATTTAGATCAAGCCACGCAGAAACTGTTCGAAATGGGTGCCCACGCGATTCTTGTTAAAGGTGGCCACGAAGATACTCCCGACTATATCCAGAACCGTCTATATATTCAGGGTGAATTGATCAACGAAACCCGTTGTCCGCGTCTGAAAGGTGAATATCATGGCTCAGGCTGTTCACTGGCGAGTTTCATTGCCGGACGTCTAGCCTTGGGTGAACAGTTGAAAACAGCAGTACAACATGCAGAAACCTGGTTATTTGGCGTATTAAAAAATGCGGAAATTCCGGTACCGAATGGTCAGCGCATTCCAAAACGCTTTTAATCTTCCCTAAATAAAAAAGCCTGAACGATTCAGGCTTTTTTATGGCGATTTTTTTCAAGAATGGACAAATAGATGTGATGATCTTGTTTCAATGAAATTTAAAACTTTTGCCTTAACCTGCCAGTTTCACAGGGCGCAGTTTTTCAGTCTTCTCCTGAACAGGGACAGAAATATGTTGATAATGCAATTGCCACTGATCTTGCTGCTTGCTCAAGACCATGCTGAAGCGGCACCATTGCAAAGGGAAATATCGTTCCATCGCCGCATAGGCAATCCGGACATAACCATATACGAAAGCCATGTCATTATTGACCTGAATGGTGACCTCCTGCCGTTCAACGCGCATACCATTGTTGCGCATATATGGGCGGTACTGTTGCCATGCAGCCTGATAAGCCTCGATCCCTTTCAGTTCGGAGCTAATATCAATCAGACAGACATCTGGTCGGCAAAGTTGACGAATTTCGCTGAATTCAAGTGAACAAATAGCTTGATCCCATTTTTGTAAAAATGTCCTGACTTCCTGAGCCAGACATTCTTCCCCTATTATTTTCATTGAATACCTCTCTATAAGGTTTTATTCAGACTTGAAAACCGAGATTTCAAGCATCTCATTACTTTCAGTCTTTCTTGTTTTTCATTATTTTTAATTATGTGAATGGGTCCTGGTTTTACCCATCCCCCATATATCAGGTCAAAAGTGTGACCTAATACCTAAAATTACACTATTTTTTTAATTATAGGCAAAATTTTCTGATCAACTGCAATAATCAGGTGAATTTTGACTGATTATTTAAATTTTCATGCTCTAGTTTTATTTATCGTTCTTTATATTTCAAAATCGCTTTGATACTTCTCAATTTTTTATTAAGTTCTGATGTATTCAAGATAAAGAGAGAAACTAAGAAAACTTCATTTCCTAGTCCTCACTTCAATCTAAAAAAATCAAATAATAGCTTTAGTATAAGTCTCTTTGTCCATTTCCAGAATTTCAACACAGAGCTGAATCTTTAACCCTGGCTGCGAGACAATGTGCTGCTGCATGACCTGAAGTACCAGCTTGGAAATTGCCTGGCGGATGGCCAGACTACGACCAGTCAGGAGAGAAACTTTAGCATGCACATAAGCCTGATCTGTCTCCTGCTCTAGTCCAATCACAAAATCCTGCTGTACAATCGCCCTACTTTTTAAATCATTCGGGTCATTAATATAACCGGCGTTAAATAAGGCCTGGTGAATTGCCAACATTAAAGGTCGGGTTTCAAGCTGCTGAATATTATCTGAATATTCAAGATGAAGATGAGGCATAAAGCATAGATCCAGGCATGATATGGCAATCAGAAGAGATTGATCTTCGAGTTTGAGGAAGAAGCATAAACCTTCAAACCCGAAGACCGAAAGCACTCATTCGTATAAGAACGTATCAGGCTTTTTTCACATATTCAGATTTGAGCTTCATGGCGCCAATGCCATCAATTTTACAGTCAATATCATGTCCATCAGTTGCATCGGGCAATAGACGAATATTTTTGACTTTAGTCCCGACTTTAACCACTGAAGAAGATCCTTTAATTTTAAGATCCTTAATCACCGTAACTGTGTCGCCATCAGCCAGCAGATTGCCATGCGCATCCTTGATGACCACGGTTTCCTCAGTTGCTTCCCCTTCTTTCCACTCATATCCACATTCTGGGCAGATTAACAAGTCACCATCTTCATAAGTATATTCAGACTGGCATTTTGGGCATTGTGGTAGAGCCATAGCAACCTCAACAAAATAAAAAATAAAAGAAAAAACAAAAAATTAAAGCTGAATTATAGCATCTTTGGGTGGGCTCATGCTCAAGCTTTAAAAGGATCTCCCGCTCAACTTAATTAACTGAACCTAACCATCCAAAATATGTGGATTGACCAACCAGGACAAAAGTTGCAATGACTCCTGCCAGCTTAAGTGGCATGCAGATGGCGGTACCAGATCCGGATAACCCACCTGAATAATATGCAGGCTGGTGCCTACAGACACTTTTTCAAAGATGAGCGTGACTTCAATTTCACCTTTGACCTCAGGTGTAGAAAAGCAATCGGTATAGCGCAGTAACTGGTTAGGAATAACTTCATGATAGGTGCCATGTAAATGATGCTGGGTACCAGTGGCAAAATTGGTCAAGGTGATTTTATAGCTGCCCCCCGGTTTGACTTCGGCATGCTCAACTCTGGCAGTAAAGCCATGCGGTGCCAGCCATTTTGCGATGGCATCTGGATGAATAAAGGCCCGGTACACCCGTTCCGGTGGCGCACTGAATACGCGATGCATTTTTAGGGTATAACTCATTTCAGCCTACCTTTTTTTCTTGTTCTTACTGAAAGATTATTTTTATTTATTATTCGGACGGATCATCCCGATCTCGTCGGCCTCAGTATTTAAATGACTGCCCAATATACTGTACGACCTAAATATAATTGTTATTTATCCATTTTATAGGATGTATAACAAAAAACTACAGTTGACCCGACCAATACCGCAGGCCATAAAAAACCCGGCTTAACCGGGCTTGAATAAGGAAATTTTGATTAGCTGCTACGAAGTTTGCTTTCGCCTTCTTCCGGGTCGCCTTCATCATCGTAAACATAGGCCATACAGCCCCAGCCATCATATTCACCCTGAAATTCAGCAGCAATTCTGGTAAACCATTGTTCCAGATCGACAATATTTTCATAGGTAGGTTGCATATAGACATGAATGGTAATTGTCCATTCCAGCGTATCGCTCTCCTCATCCTGATATAGGCTTATCTTTTGTTCTTCTTTGAGTAAATGCAATGCACAGCGGTCAGCCTGCTCTTCACTATTAAAAGCTATCGAGAATTCTATTTCATGGTCGTCCTGCAGATCATCACCATCCTGATACATTTGCCACAGTACATGACCATTTTCATCGTCAGGGAATTTGTCATAATCGCGTGCCATAGAGATATCCTTATTATGATGTTTTATTATTCGATTCAGCTTAACTTATTTTATTTGAATTATCGAGTACAAAATATGAAAAAAAATTGAATTTCTCTAAATAACCAACTGAATTTTATCAATATAAATTTAAGAATTTGAAAAAAAAAGCTGCATTTTCATCTAATTAAAAATACCTGCATATCAATCTGCAGATTAAAAAATTTCATCGGTTGATCTGGATTTTTTAATTGTAGTTAGGAAGTGATCACTACAGGTGGCTCAGATACTTGATTCTGTCGTAACTGTAGTAAAACGGCGGCGAATTTAAGCTCTTCCAGACGTAAGTTCAGATAGGACTCCTGAATCATGGCCTGGCTCAAGCTTTGTCCTTTATAGTTCATCAGGCGATAATCATCTTTTAAGGATTGCAGCATTTCACCCAGATTATGAGTATTTAACTGGGACAAATACAATTCTGCCCTGCTATTAAATGCCAGACTCAAAATCGCAATGGTGCTCTTGCGACGGTCTTCATCAACATAGTTGCAGCTGGCCACCTGCTGCTGTTCTTTGGCCTGCTCAATCTGTGTTCTGATAGTCAGTAAATGCCGGGCTGCATCAGTATCGTTGTAGCCACTAATGAGCTGATCCAGAAGGTGCGTGACCGGCAGATCAAAACCATGTTGGTAGCCCTTGATCTTATGCTCGAGAGCTTCAACTACTTCTTGCAGTCGCTGCTGTTCTTTAGCCTGCTGATAATAAACCTGTAAAGCTTTTCGGGCCTGCTGCTCAATATCAGCTTCGGCCTGAGCCTGTAAACTCTGTAAATATGCTTTGACCTGGGCGATATGGGCTTTGAGATCATCCAGCATGATGGAGGCATCGAGCTTGGTTACTTCTACGAAATTTTCAGCCTGCAAACTGCGGTTAATAATGTATTGTTCGATGTCACAGATATCCTGATATTTTTTATATTTATTCAGTTCAGTTCTGGCACTTCCCAGCTGCATCCGTAGCTGGGTCATTTCATAATTTAATTCATCAACTTGTGTTTCATAATCAGCCAATTTACTGCGTGAATGATCCAGATTTTCCTGTAGAGACTGAATATTGTTTCTTGATAATTTCAGGCTATTGAATACCCGTAGCAATACAATGATTAAAACACTTGCGAGAACAAAGAGCGCGCCACTTAGCATCATCCTGTCCCTTACCCCTTGCACCATATATAGGCACTAAAAAATTAAAAATTTATGATGTTTTAAAGTTATTCTGCATAATTTAATGATGAGAATCAAAGATAAAAAATGACCATAAACATTTAATATAATTGATCTTTTAAATGATTTTTTCACCTATAAAACCTTAATATTTTTATGCCTATCAATTTACTTAAAATGAATCTGTTGGTGATAATCAATTAAAGGGGTTTTTATTTTTATATCGAATGTTATAAGAACAAACCCCTGAGAGACTGCAAATCTTGATAAAAACTGAATAAAAATAGATAGATCAAACAGTTAAACTAAAGATAAAGTGATAAAGTCCCTTAAATGATTCCTGAAATTTTTCCGGGTACACTTTTTTAATTTCAAAAAATCATTACTTGATAAGACATGATTCAGAACATAATTTTTCTAGAAAACTGCTTAAATTCAACTCCATAATTTTCCGATGACTGAAATAAATTCTGACATTTCTGTTGCAGCTTACTAAAATTTAAATATTTATCAGAATCCATATTCATTTTTTGAATGCTTAAATTTTACTAAAATGGTGCAGGTGCAAGAATTTCAACTTTATGACCACTCAAGGGTTGAGTAAAAGTCAGTTCACTGGCATGCAAGGCCATGCGATTAAGAGGACTACGCGTTGGTTCCGGATGATAGATTTTATCGCCCGTAATCGGATGACCAATATGCAGCATGTGGACTCTGAGCTGATGTGAACGTCCGGTAATTGGCGTTAGCAATACCCGGCTGATGTCTTGCTCAGGCAGATATTCCAGCCGTTGATAGAGTGTTTTGGCAGCTTTACCCAGTTCAAAATGCACCATTTGCCGTGGGCGATTTTCCCAGTCAGTAATCAAAGGTACATCGACACTGCCCTCGGTCTGAATTTCTCCCTGTACCAGCGCAATATAGTGCTTGCTGACTGTACGTGCCTGGAACATTTTACTGACTGCCACTTCAGCATCGCGATGTTTGGCAAACATCAGGATGCCAGACGTCGCCATATCCAGACGATGGGTAATTTTGGCATTCGGATAACGCTCTAGTACCCGTAAATAAGCACTGTCATGATGCTCAGGCAAACGTCCCGGAACAGACAACAAACCGGCCGGCTTCTCAATGACGACCAGATCATCATCTTCATACAGAATATGCAATGGGTCTTGAGGCGGCGCGTAGACAAAGTTGTCGTTAATAGGCATGTGCTTTAAGCATTCAGGAGAAAACGCGCAAAATAACAATGTCAGGGAATACTGTCAATCCAGCCCTGTTACAGAATCAGTGCCTGACTAAGCTTTGGACGCTGCACTGATGGGAGATACTGAATGACCCGACTGATACTGGGTTTTCAGACTGTCGAGATCTTCATTTAAGAATGCCATAAGATATTGCTGAACCTGTGACATAGTCAGATTGCGAAATGACACATAGTCTTTGTTTTTCAGGCTAAACAATCCCAGAATTTTATGTTGAGCTTCGACTTCAATATCACTTTCCAGCCTGAACTCAAGCTGACCTGAGGGCGCCAGTTCATTCAGTGTGATCTGAATCGACTGTTCAGCATCGGAGTCTGTTACGGTAAAAGTGGTAATGGCGGCTTGCATCTGTAATTGTAAAACCCGTAACTGTTGCCAGTTAATGGACTTGAAAGTAGAGAGAATTTCTTCTGCCGATAAGCTGCCTAGCTGCTCTGCTTCGTCTTCTTCTTGATGCGGATAACTGATTTCTAATTCATATTTTTTCATGGGACGTGCCCCTTTCTTATATGCAAAATTATCATAGCATTCTGTTTTATTTTTCAAGGATATAATTTGTGAGCAAATATTAAACATATTATACTTTAAATTATTTATATCAAATACTTATAAACAACCAGCGACATTAGAGTAGTATTTAAACATAAGATAATCGAAAACTATAGACTGTAAATAAAATAGATTAGATATGTGATTTTAATAGTATTTATTTGAATCTCAAATAAATTTAAAGCTATTTGAGGAAGAAGATAAGTGACTGAGTAAGGAAGGTATTAAGCAGTTTGAAGAAGAAGATTATTTTTATGAGAAGAGAAAATTTTGAGGGTGTTGGGAAAACATCTTGATGGTTTACTTCAACTATCACTCTTTGTAAGAAATGATCTTATAGCCTATAAACTTTTGGTCTATAGCGTCCTAAGCCGAATCGAGACCTTTTGGGTTCGTACTGCACTCGCGTTTTGCGCCACTCACAGCATGCTACTCTTTTCGATCCCATCACACCCTTGAGATATATAGTAGCCAAGCTGTGGCAAAATTAATTTCCTAAGATTTTTTAATTTTCCTAATTTTTGAAAATATTTTTCTTTAAATATATTTGAAGAAGAATTTTTTACCTTTTAGCTCAAAATAAAGATCTTTTATTGCAGAAAGAGCAGAATTACTGGAATTTATCTTCACTTAAAACTTCATTCTGCTCTAAATTTTTCAGACTATTATTTTCAATTTTCCAGCTATTTAATCCGCCAGATAATAATCCACTGTAGAAACCACACGGACTTTCTTTAAATAAGGCGTATTGCTGTCACGGTCTTCAATGCTAAACAGACCTTGATTGGCCGTCTTGATTTTCCCGAGACGGCTTTGAGAATCCGCGGCAAACTTTTCTGCCACACTGCGGGCATTTTGCGTGGCTTCTTCAATCATGGCTGGTTTGATGTCATTCAATTTGGTAAAGATATATTCCGTTCTTTGCCCAGAATCATCACCACCAAAAGCAATGCCCTTTTTACCCAGAGCGACCAGACGGGTTTGCGCTGCACGGACTGCATCAATATTGTGGGTATAAACCGTAATGGTCTGATGCGCGGTATAACGTAAGGCAACATTGGCATCACCGCCGTATTGCTGGGCATATTTATCTGTAGTGACTGGAGAACCGGTGGTAATTTCTTCTGCCTTAAAACCTTCACCTTTTAAGAAAGCCTGAATTTGCTGGGTTTGCAGCTCCATAGTGTCATACAGTTCTGTCAGATCCTGACTACCGCCACTAAAACGGATGGGCCAGACTGCAACATCGGCTTTAACCTCACGTTCCGATAAACCTTTTACGGAAACAATCCGCTCATACTGTTTAATCTTGACCGCACTATTACCCAGAATGAATCCGGCAATAATCATTCCCAAGCCAATCAAAGCCCCTAAAATCAAGGCGGATTTAAACTGATTCATTGAGCCGAACTCCTTTTCCATATTGTTATTTTGTTTCGAGCATTTTAAGCGTTTAAACTGCTCTGTGTAATGCTGATGCGACTATCAGTTTTATTTATTCCTGGAACTTTGGAAAGTTTTATCTCCTAACTTTTCCCCATCAAATATATGGCAATCAGCGGAACCAGATTGAACAGGAATATCCCGACTTTATAGATGGCCATGCCGCCATAATGAATGGCATCAAAAGTCGAATCTGAAAGCTGAAACCATTGACCATGCAATCGTTTTACCCAGTCTCGCGCAAAGACAATGAGTAAGAACCAGAGCATTAAAATGCCGTAATTCAAAGCCAATGTATAAAGTAAAAATCGACACCAGAAATCGAGATTCATAGTGATTCCCTGTCTGTAGAGCCATCTATCATTAAGTTAACAGATCAATCAAATGTTCAGGAACTACTGATTTGTATCTGTGATCTAAAGAGAAATGGTTTAAATATTTTGAGCTAAAAGTTTCAGTTCTAACTTCCAGCGATCATTTTTTAGCGTACAAACAGATGACGGGTATGATGATTGATATAGGCATTTAAGCCATCACCATACTGGGCCAGCTGTTTCATATTTTCCACATGCTGATAGCCCGCACTGCTATAGCTATAGGTATACACTTTCGAAGTTTTCTTGAATTGAACCCGAATAAACTCATTGCCAATCTCATAATTGGCCACACCCGAGTCATGATTGAGATCAAGATAATGTTGCAATTGAGCAGCCCTAAACATCTCTGTACACGACAAATTTCACAGAACCCTTATCCTATCAGGATTCTGCTTTCTTAAAATTGCCAAAATTTCCTTAAACTCTTCTTTTTTCCCAAAACCAATTAAACGCTGAATCGCCATTTGAACA